>CALETM010000253.1 GCA_937920765.1 uncultured Alphaproteobacteria bacterium
ATGATTAAACAACGTAACGAATCAATTAAATTGTATAATGACGGCAATCGTCCTGATTTGGCCGCCAAAGAACAGGCTGAAATTGTTGTTATCGAACGCTTTTTACCCAAACAACTTTCCGAAGCCGAAATGACCGAAGTTATCAAAGGCATTATTGCTAAAACCGGCGCTCAGTCAATTAAAGATATGGGTAAAGTTATGGGAGCTTTGCGCGGCGCCTATGCCGGACAAATGGATTTCGGCAAAGCGTCTGAACTTATCAAACAGTTGTTAGCCTAAGTTATAAAGACAATTTACAGGTATGGAAACCGACTTACAAAAATTTATTGATGAACTGAGAAGCCGCGTATCGGTTGCCGATGTGGTTGCTGAAAAAGTAAAGCTCACCCGCAAAGGACGCGAATATACCGGTTTATGCCCTTTTCATAATGAAAAAACTCCGTCCTTCACCGTTAATGAGGCTAAAGGCTTTTATCACTGCTTTGGCTGCGGCGCGCACGGCGACATCATTAAATTTGAAATGGAAGCAAACAATCTGCCGTTTATGGACGCTCTTGAAAAATTGGCGAACAAAGCCGGTTTGCCCATGCCAAAATTCAGCAAAGAGCACAGCGCCGAGCAAGAAAAGCGCCAATCTTTATACGATATTATGGAGTTGGCCGCCGGTTTTTACGAGCGCACTTTATATTTACGTGAAGGCGCGCAGGGGTTGGAATATTTTCGCCGCCGCGGTCTTGATGACGAACTGATTAAAAAATTTCGCTTAGGCTATGCTCCGGCTAATAATGCCCTCAAAGCTTATTTAGGCTCCAAAGGCGTAAACGAGCATGATATGGTAGAATTAGGTTTAATCGCCATTCCGGAAGACCGCAACCGCTCCCCGCACGACTTTTTCCGCGAGCGGGTTATGATACCGATTCGCGACAAACGCGGACGAGTTATTGCGTTCGGCGGGCGCATTATGGGCGACGGGCAGCCCAAATATTTAAACTCGCCCGAAACTCCGGTATTTAATAAGCGCAAAATGCTTTATAATATTAACTTTGCCCGCGACGCCGGATTTTCCGCCCGTAATTTTATAATCTGTGAAGGCTATATGGACGTTATTGCGCTTGATAAATATGGTTTTAGTTACGCCGCCGCCCCGATGGGCACCGCTTTAACCGAAGATCAAATTATGGAAGCATGGAAAATTGTGCCGGAGCCGATTTTATGCTTTGACGGTGACAGTGCCGGTATTAAAGCCGCCTTACGCTCGGTTGACCGCGCCTTGCCTATTCTTTCTGCCGGTTACTCATTAAAATTTATGTTTTTACCCGACAAAATGGATCCTGACGAATTTTTGCAGGCCAAAGGCGCCGAGGCTTTTGCTAAAATGATGGAGAATACCACTCCGTTAATGCAGCTTTTGTGGGATAAAAACTTTAAGGGGCAACCATCTTCAACACCTGAGCAAAAAGCCTTACTTGAAAAAAACATTATGGAAGAAGTTGCCAAAATCAAAGATGAAAAAGTGCGTTCTTATTATGTGCAAGAGATGCAAAAACGCATTTATGAAAATTTAGGACGAGGCACATTAAAACCGCTTTTCAGTTCCAAAAACACTTTTTCCAAAAGCAACAATGCGCCGCGCCACCGTTCTGGAATTAAACCTCCGCTCGCGGATATTGATCTGCGCTTCATAACTGCCGGTATGCTTATTTTTCCAGAATTGATTGGTGAATTTGAAGAAAAGCTTTTAATGTTTGATATAACAAAATTTAGTCTTTACAATATGTTGCAGGCGGTTATTGATGCTTTTCATCAAGATTACAGCATTACAAGTCAAAAACTGGTAGAATTGTTAAAAAACAAAGGATTATCTGGACAACTTAATTCTTTATGGGAAGTTGGAATGATATCGTCGCAAAAAGCAACGATTTATGATATAAAAAAGCAAATTAACCTGCTTATAGCCGGCGTACAAATTAAACAGCTTGAAAAAGAAATCCGCGAATGCAAACTAAAATTAGATAAGCCGACGGCAACTGATGACGATTACCAGCATTATCTGTCATTAAAGGCAGAATGCGACGCTTTGTTGGCAGAGTGTAATATAAATTAAAACCAAACCTAAAAATTTTTATTACAGTGATTATGTATAATCTGAAAGGATTATGCACATGATATCAGCAAACAAAGAACCGAAAAATCTTAATTTATTAAATGTGGTTTCATTAGGGCTCGGCTCAATTATCGGCGCCGGCATTTTTGCCCTGCTCGGACAAGTGATTTTGCTTGCCGGCAGCAAAACTTATTTGGCCTTTATCATTGGCGGTTGCGCCGCTATGTTTTCAGGCTATTCATACGCCAAACTCGCCGGACATTATCCTATTTCAGGCGGGCTCACCGATTATTTTCATTTAGCATTTAAGAGCAAATTTACCTCCGGCGGATTATCGCTGGTATACATGATAGCTTCCGCAATATCAATTGCCATGCTCGCCAAATCGTTCGGCATTTATATGAGCGACTTTTTTCATGCCGGACATAACCTTACGGTTATAAATTCATTTGCCGGCGGCTTAACCATTGCTTTGGCTTTATTAAATATGCAAAAAGCATCAGATGTAGGTTGGGCCGAAACCGTGATTGTGATATTAAAAATCGCAATTTTACTTATTATTATCGGCGCCGCTTATTTGCAACCTTCTTTACAAATAGCCAACTCTCCGCTTACCGGCAAACATATTGACTTTTGGCGCAGTGTCGGTATCACCTTTTTTGCCTATGCCGGATACGGAGTTATCACCAATGCCGCCGCCAATGTCAACAAGCCAAAGCAAACCATGGCATACGCCATTTACATTACGTTGGCTTTGGTTATCTTAATCTATTTAAATTTGGCATATGTGGTTTTAAATTACACTCCGTTTAATGCCTTGCAAAACAATGCTGAAACAGCGGTTGCAACGGTTGCCGGCAAACTTTTGGGAAAATTTGGCTATAACGGACTGTATTTAGCCGCGGTTTTAGCTTTCATCTCCGGCATTAACGCCACTTTTTTCAGCATGTTCCGCATTTCACAAGCTCTCGGAACATTTAAAATTTTACCGGCGATTTATACACGCACCTTTTGGCATAAAGGCACTGTCGGTAACGTTTTTACCACCTTTTTAATTATTCTTTCCGTAATTTTTTTAGATTTTTCTTCAATCGTAAATTTATCAAGCGGGGCTTTTTTACTAAGTTACATGGGAATATTTATGGCCAACTGGAAACTTAAGAATGAAACCGATTCTTCCACTGCCGCAATTATAATCGGATTAATGTTGATGTTGATAATATTTATCGGATTTATCATCAGCCTGTTTTAGTATTCTTTACCGTTGTCAGGCTTATAAAATTTGTGAGCATTAACCATCGGTATTTTAGCAGTATCTTCACTCTTAATATCGCGCGCCAATTTACGCATAGCCTCTAATTTTGACAAGCGCCGCTCATTATCCGCATTTTGACATCCGCCAAACCACTCGCCTTCTTTTTTATTGATAATCGTCGGATCGGTATTTATAGAAATCATCTCATCGGTTTTTGGAAGCGGCCCGATAATCGGCAGCAAAGTCATACCGTTTTGCATGATAGGCTCCGTCCCCGCAATAGTATCAAAGCCGTTTCGTTGCCAACGGTGCAAAAGTTCTTTTTTGCATACACCGTAAACTTTATCATATCCTTTTTGCGCTGAAAATTCCATCGCCTTGCGCATAATTTGTTCTGAAATATCGGTTTTGCGATATGCCGGCAACACACACATACGTTCAAATTTAACAAAGCCGTTAAAATATCTGATGCGCATTACCCCAACCGGCTTACCCGCGCTTAAAGCCATTACATGAGTTGAAGAATGGTCATTCCCGTCAAATTCAAGTTCTTCCGGAATATGCTGTTCGCACACAAAAACCCGACGCCGCAAATCCATGGCTTGAGCATATTCTTTGTCTGTCGTTACAATTTTTATGTCAATATTTTCTTCCATAATTAGAATTATACCTTGACTATTGTCTTTTTAGTAGGTACTAATTTAATAACAAGATATATATTTTGAGGCATATAATAAAAGGATTTTAAAAAATGTCAGTAAAATCAAAATCGTCGCTATTCCGCGATTTACTTTATTTACGCGAGGTTATATATTGCGGACAAATCAGCCGAGCGGCAAACAATAACGGAATAAAAGCCTCCAATTTAAGTAAAATTATCACTGACATTGAAAACGTATCTCAAAAAAAATTATTCTTACGCGCTTCGCACCGACTTACACCTACCGCCGATGCCGTTAAACTGGCGCATGACATAACAAAAATAGAAACCCTTTTGCAACAGATTATCGACAGCAGTTTTACGCCGCACCAATTAACCGAAATAAAATTATACAAACCTGAAAATTTACAGCTTAATTTTTTATCCGACTATAATTCAAACTTAAAAATCACGGAATGCGCAATCCGTGATAAATGTGATGTCTGCATTGATTACACAGCTCCCGTCAATACAGAAAATTTAATTGTAACCAAATGTCAGCTCGGCAACAAAATTGCGCAAACCATATGGGTTTCGGCCGTAAACACGCCGCAAGCCGTAAAATTGGCGGAAGAAATCATTGCCGATATGTTAAATTAAAGTTATTTATAAGCTCTTGGAAGCTTTTTTAATAAACTCCACAAGCGCGGCGATTTTATCCACATTTTTAACATCTTGGCGCACAACCAACCAAAATTCATGGTGAAAATTAAGCTTAATTTTAGATAAATGTACCAAATTTTCTTCTTTGGTCGCCACACTTTGCGGCAACAAACCAAGCCCTACACCGTCAACAATTAATTGTCTGAGCATAGCTGAAGAATTTGTCGTGGCGGCAACATATTGCGCCTTTTCCATAAGTTCGGCCCATTGCGACCAAGCGGAAATATAAGTATCTCGCGTGCAAATCCGATGATTTTGCTCAATATCCTTAAAACTTTTCGGACAACCGAACTTTGCCAAATATTCTTTTGAGGCATAAAGCCCGAATTTTAAATCATATTTATCAACAATGTGCAAAAATTTATCGGTAGGTTTTTTATAAACAATCGCCAAATCGAACTCATCCAGTTTAGGCATTTCAAGCGAACACAAAATTTCTACTCTGACTTTAGGATACAAAGTATAAAACTCCGGAAAACACTCTGACAAATATCCGATACCTAACCCGTCGGAAGTCCACAAGCGGATTGTGCCTGCCATATGAAAAATTTGAATATTTAAGTCATTAATTTTATTGATGATATTGTGCAAATCGCACACTCGTGAATAAACAACTTGTCCGGCTTCGGTAAGTTTTACGCCATTATAGACTCTGCTAACCAGCGGCTCACCCAACTCCGCCTCAAGCTCTTTAATTTGCACCGACAAATTAGACTGTTTCATATTGTTATTATCCGCAGCTTTTGAGATTGAACCATAGCGCACAGCCGCCTCTAAACAAAGCATACGGCGCACTTGCAAAATCGTTTCTTTAATTTTCAGACTCAATTTATATACTCATTATATGAAATAGGTTTCTTCTTTTTATAAAAGATAACATATATAGTGTTATATGCAATAATAAATTGCATCAAAATGCACATAAAAACAGAACTAAGGAG
>CALETM010000254.1 GCA_937920765.1 uncultured Alphaproteobacteria bacterium
GGTTAAACATGCGGTTATAACCGTCATAAGCGTCGGCAACATTGGTAATATCTAACAAAAAGTATCCGCGTTTTTGAATAAAGTCATCAGCCAAATTATTCATGACGTTAATTGTTTTGGCAAGTTTGGCTTGCGCTTCCGTGTTTTTAGGCTCGTCTTTAACTTGCTGTGTCAAAACTTCGTTGGCTTCGCAAGCTAGCTCCGGCGTTAAAACTCTTTCCTGATTGTTGTCTAACAGTTTGTTTGCTAAAACCTGTTTATATTGTTTGATATCTTTTACCTTTGCCTCTGAATTTTCCAAAAACGCCCAGCTTTTTTGACTTTCTTTAACTTCCGCGGTTGGCTCAAAGCCGCCGATATGGCTGTCAAATTCGGCTTTAATAATGGTTTTAATTTCAAGCAAAGCCTCCATGCGCAGTTTGGCAAGCTTGTTGTCTTCTTGCAGATTGTGGTCGCTGCGCAGCCGGTTTTCGATGATGTTGTCATTTTGAACGTTGTTTTTAAGTATTAAAGCAGATTTTTCTTTAATATTATCAGCTGAAAGCTGCAAATCTTCGGTATGGTGGTTTACGGTGTTTATAAAAGCTTTGTCTTCAGGAGCAAGCTCGTTATATTTTTGTTCAGGATAATAAGCGGCGGTAAGCTCGTCTCGCTTTTGTTCAGAGTTTTGCTTTTCAAGCTGTTGCAAAAATTCAACATCTTTTTTATCAATGTCATTGTTTTTAATTTTGAATTTATAAATCAAGCCTTCAAGTTCATAATCGGGCAGGGAAGCGGCGTCAACGCCTTTGTATTCAGTTTTTAAAAACTCCAAAAAATCAGCGTTTTCCATCATTTTTGAACGATTGACCGGATATTTTGACATTAGGAATCTCCCGCAAATTATAATATTAATTGAAATGTTAGCACAAAAGAAATAAAAGCACAACTTTTTTTGTCAAAATGATGCTCCGTATTTTTACTCTGCCCCCAACTTTGACGATGAACCTGAGCCCGATGAACCCCCACTTTTTCGTGGCTCCCCATCCTGCCACTCCGGATAATAAAAAAAGGTCGCTGTAAAAGCGACCTTTTTCGTTATTGGAGCGGGCAATGGGATTATTCCGCTGCGCTACATTCACTGCGCTCATCGGCAATCGCCGACCGGCGTACTTCCGTCCGCCTTTCGCTTGTAGTCGGACCCACTTTTCGTGGGTCCGAACCTATATCCGTTCAAGTTTAAAATGAAAAAAACCACCATAAAGGTGGCTTTTCATTTTAATGGAGCGGGCAATGGGATTATTCCGCTGCGCTACATTCACTGCGCTCATCGGCAATCGCCGACCGGCGTACTTCCGTCCGCCTTTCGCTTGTAGTCGGACCCACTTTTCGTGGGTCCGAACCTATATCCGTTCAAGTTTAAAATGAAAAAAACCACCATAAAGGTGGCTTTTCATTTTAATGGAGCGGGCAATGGGATTCGGACCCACGACATCAACCTTGGCAAGGTTGCGCTCTACCCCTGAGCTATACCCGCATCTCTGCGATGTCGTATTTAATAGCATATTCGAAATAAAATGCAAGAGTTTTTTGAGTTTTTTTTCAAAAAAAATTATAATTTGTGATTTTTCAAAAATTTATGCCCATTCTGTTAGTAATAAAACGCCATTCTGTTAATAATAAAAATAAAGCTTTGCTTTTGCCTTATGAGGGGTTACTCTGTTTATAAATTAGTTTAATCAGTTGAAAGTTAAAATTATGACCGTTAAAAAAGCCAAAGACATTCGCTTTGAAAAAGAAGCCAAAGCACTGCAAAAAAATTTAGAAAAGCGCAAAAAACAACAGCAAGAGCGTGAAAAATTAAAAGCACAAAAGGACGTAAAAAATGGACAAGATTAAAATTATCGGCGGTAACCAGCTTAACGGTAAAATTTACATCAGCGGCGCTAAAAATGCGGCATTACCGCTAATTTGCGCCACTTTATTAACCGATGAACCGGTTACGCTTACTAATATGCCGATTTTGTCGGATATCAAATCGCTTAACGCATTATTGGTACAGCTTGGCACCGATATTCAAGAATCTGATGATAAAATCGGTAAACTGCCATGCAAGCGCTATGTTTATCAAACCAAAAAATTTGCAAGCCTTGTCGCTCCCTATGATTATGTGCGCAAAATGCGCGCTTCATATTATGTTTTGGGTCCGGTTTTGGCGCGGGAAGGGCACGTTGAACTTTCTCTTCCGGGAGGCTGCGCTATCGGTGCGCGCCCGATGGATATTCACTTAAATGCGCTTGAGCAAATGGGCGCTTCAATTGAAATTAAAAACGGTTATGTGGTTGCCGATGCCAAAAAAGGCTTAAAAGGCGCGCACATTATTTTTCCGAAAGCTTCAGTCGGCGCCACTTGCAACATTTTAATGGCGGCAACTTTGGCTCGCGGTGAAACCACAATTGAAAACGCCGCCAAAGAACCTGAAATTGCCGATTTAATTGACTTGCTCATTGATATGGGCGCCAAAATTGAAGGCAAGGATTCTTCTGTGCTTAAAATTGAAGGCGTAAAAACTCTGCACGGTGCCGAGC
>CALETM010000255.1 GCA_937920765.1 uncultured Alphaproteobacteria bacterium
GCGTCTCGTGGGCTCGGAGATGTGTATAAGAGACAGCGGTTATTAAAGAACACGAATTAAATGGCGGGGTAGCTCAGTTGGTTAGAGCAGAGGAATCATAATCCTTGTGTCGAGAGTTCGAATCTCCCCCTCGCTACCATCAAAACCAAGGCTTTCAGTTTAACGGGAAGCCTTTTTGTTTAAGGCAAATATGGATTTTACGGAATTTAAACAGCAATTAAAGCCTTACAAAGCGCTTTTAGGGTTTGATTACGGCGAAAAACGCTTAGGCGTTGCCGTATCTGACTTGATGCGCACCATTGCCACTCCGCAAAAAATTATTTACCGCCGCACTTTTGAACAAGATATGGCGGAAATAAAAAAAATCATCACCGAAAAAGAAGTTTGCGGCATAATTTACGGTCTTCCGTTGCAAATGAACGGACAAGAAGGTGAAATTGCCAAACTGGTGCGTCAATTTGCCGATAAAGTATATGCCCGAACCAATCTTCCGTTTGCCTTTTGGGACGAACGCCTCTCTTCATCGGCGGTTGAAAGCTTTTTAATTAAAGAAGCCGATATGTCGCGCGCCAAACGCAAAAAAGTGCTTGACGCTTCCGCCGCCGCTTACATTTTGCAAGGCGCCCTTGACGTTTTAAGCCGAATGTAATTTCGGTATTAGCACTTATAAAATTAACAGCATAACAAAACTTCCCATCCTGAGGATAGTGGCGGTGGAACACCGACTGGGTGGTTATACAACTTATACACAGCACGGACTCGTAAATATTGCAAAAAAAAAACGCAAGCTAAAATCTTTTCAAACGTAACAATTTGAGGAGATTTTTATTATGAAATCAGAAAATGGCAGAAGTATGGTGGAAATGTTGGGCGTGCTTGCTATCATCGGAGTCCTGTCCGTCGGGGCGATTGCCGGTTACTCCAAGGCAATGATGAAATACAAGCTCAACAAACAAACCGAACAGTTAAACACGGTGTTTAACGCGGTTGACCGTAACCTGCATTCATTTAACAACATTAACACGGAAGCAGGTCATGCTACAACTCTCACTTCATATTTTGTTAAAATGGGTGAAATTCCGACGGAAATGGTAAAAAACAACAGTTCTCGTTATATTTATGATGTATTCAACACTGGAATCAGAATCGATAAAGAATACTTTGTATATCCTGATTACGCAGTTAGTGTATATGCCATATATATGAACCCCGAACTTTCATCTCAAAGTTCCGATAATTTAGCAATTTGCCAAAACATTATAACCGTTGCCAAAGAGCATGCGGATTCACTTTTTTCATTACAAACTTACAGCGCTAACGATAGCGGCAATATCCGCGCTATTTATTACGGTGACAAAGATTGTTCCGATAACAACTGTATCCGCAAGCTAAATTTGGATAGCATTTACAACATCTGCACCCAACATAAAGGCAACACCGCAACCGGCTTTACCATTCAGTGGCATGTATAAATTGCCTGATTTTAAAACTTATAAAAGCCTCCCGCTTGGAAGGCTTTTATACATTGATAATTAATCTTGCAGTTGCCCGCTGAAACAGGCACAAAAAAGCCTGCGGAGAATGGGCTCCTGCTGGCAAGTTTTTTCTGCGGTGTACAAACCGCTACATAAAGAAAAAACTTGCCAGCAGGAGCCCATTATACGCAGGCGCTATCTCATTAATCTTGCGGATAGCGAGGCAGATGCGACGGGGTTTTGGAACGTAGTGTACAAATAGTTACATGAGTGACAAAACCCCTAGCAGATGCCCGCTAGACGCAAGATTATCCTTTAATCCACGGGAGAGACGCCTCCAAATCCTCTTGCGTGTTAATATCAGCAGGAGCTTGTTTAACCAATCTGATATCTTCAACCAAACGAGCACGAATGGTCATGCCGTTTTCAAGTGCGCGCAATTGTTCCAGAGCTTCGCGTTTTTCCAAAACGCCGGTCGGCAATGAAACCATTTTCTGTAATGAAGCGGCTTTGAATACATAAATACCGATATGATGATACAAATCCTGATTCGGACACTTTTCAGGGTTGCGTGTATATGGAGCGGTAGCGCGAGTGAAATACAAACAACGGGCTTCCTTTTCGCCTTCTTTCAATCCCATCACGATTTTAACCACATTCGGATTATTTTTATCATCTTCATTTTTAATAATCATACCGCAAGTAGCAATATCGCAATCGGTTTTTTGCACCATTTCAACAAGCGGCAGGCAAACTGCCGGATCAACGTTTAAGTTATCGCCCTGAAAATCAACCACGATGTCATATTTTTCGCCTTTCGGGTCAAGCACTTTTAAGGCGGCTGCAATACGATCGGTTCCGCTCGGCAAAGCCGGATCGGTCAAAATAGCGGTTGCCCCGAACTTGTTGCATTCATCAACAATCGCCTGATCGCCGGCGGCAATAGCGATATCGCTTTTTTCACCCAAAGCTTTTTCAACATTTTCATAAACACGTTGAATTAAGGTTTTACCGTTAATGTTAAGCAACGGCTTATTCGGCAAACGAGTAGCAGCTAAACGCACCGGCATCATGGTAATAACTTTAGTCATATTATATCCTTTCATTAAAGTTTATCAATGCGCACATTATACCGCCTCTCATTTTGTTTACAAGTACTTTATCAGATTTTGAACAACAAAAAAGGTTACGAATTTCACAACTCGTAACCTTCCCTAGTTATATGGCTAAAGACAACTTGTAAAAACTACTTCGAGAAAGTATTCAAGAAAGTAGTCGCTTTTTTAACAAGCTTTTCATCACCAAGGGTCATAACCTTAGCAATCAGAAGCTTGTAATTATCTTTGCACCCATCCAGATACCCTTTTTTCTGGAATAAGATGGTGATTCTCAGTTTGTCAGACTCGTCATAACTTGACTTGGTAAGCAGCTCGCTGATAACAGAATTTCTCTGTACAGGGAGGGCAATCTGACCACGGAATTCTTCCGCTTTTTGATGATTTTGATTTCCTTGTTTCATATGATTTAATTTATAATAATTATTATTGCAGTTATTATATTATGCTTATTTTTGACAAAATCAACAACAAAATGCAAAATTTTGCAATTTTATTTGCCAAAGCGCCAATAAACCGCCTTTAATACCGCTGAAAACTTTGATTTATCAACATCAAATTGCGGATTATACGGATTGTTAAGCAAGTGCATAACGTCGTTATCTACCGGCACAACTTCCGGTAGCCAATGTCGGCAAAACGCCCATTTGGCCGCTGCCAGATTGCTGACATCATAGCCGATTGCGGCAAGCATTTTTTGCTCGTCAACCTCTGCAACCCTATCGATATCGCGCAAATTGTACCAAACCCCGATGCCGTGCCTTGCCAAATAGCGCCACGGAAAGCAAACTCCGGGGTCCGGTTTGCGTGTCGGCGCAATATCAGAGTGCCCCAACACATTTTGCGGCTTAATATGATATTTTTTCATCAGTTTTTTGCATAAGCTCAGCACAGCCCTGATTTGCGGCTGACTATAAGGCGATTGCCCTAAAGTCAAATTACAAACCTCTATGCCGACTGAGTTATGATTAAGTCCTTCTCTGCCTCGCCAAAAGCTTTTGCCGGCATGCCAAGCGCGCTTATCCTCAGCAACCAAATTATAAACTTTGCCGTCAAGCCCGATTAAATAATGCGCTGAAACTTCCGCCTGCTTAAACGATTCTACCGCCTGCTCTGCCGTAAAAGCGTTGCAATGCAAAATTATGGTATCAATTGCGGCATTGCGCTCATCAAAAAACGGTAATCTGAAATCCATACTGCCCCCGTTACAAAAAGCTTGTGCCGTATTTAGTTGCCGGCAAATTTAAGTATTCGGCAATTGTTTGCGCAATGTCGGCATAAGTTTGGCGCTGCCCAATGTTTTCAGTTTTTACGCCATGCCCAAACATTAACACCGGAACTTGCTCGCGGGTATGATCGGTGCCTTTATAAGTCGGGTCGCAGCCGTGGTCGGCGGTAATAAATACCAAATCGCCCTCTTGCAAAATGGCGGCCAAATCAGGCAGGCGCGAATCAAAATATTCCAATCCTCCGGCATAACCTTTAACATCACGTCGATGGCCCCATGTCATATCAAAATCAACAAAGTTGGTAAAGACAATACTGTTGTCCGGCGCATTTTTAACTTCATCAAGCGTAACGTTCCATAGCTCTTCCAAACCGCTGGCTTTAACCGCTTTGGTAATGCCGCAGCCGGCATAAATATCACGGATTTTGCCGACTGAAACCACCGTTCCGCCGGCATTTTTAAGCTCGTCTAAAATAGTGGCGGAAGGCGGGGTTTGCGAATAATCATGCCGATTCTTCGTGCGCTTAAATTCGCCCTTATGCTCGCCCTCAAACGGACGCGCAATAATACGAGCAATATTATAGGGTTTGGCTTCTTCAAATGCAATTTGGCATAAATCATAAAGCCGGTCTAAGCCAAAATATTTTTCATGCGCGGCAATTTGCAGCACGCTGTCGGCTGAAGTATAAAAAATCGGTTTTCCGGTTTTAATATGCTCTTCACCCAAACGCTCAATAATTTCCGTACCTGAAGCCGCCTCATTGCCTAAAATGCCGGCAATTTTACCGCGCGCAACAATTTTAGCAATCATCTCTGCCGGAAATGAAGGATATTCTTTCGGAAAATAGCCCCAATCAAACAACACTGGCACACCGGCCATTTCCCAATGACCGGAAGTAGTGTCTTTGCCGTGGCTGATTTCTTTCATGTGTCCGAATTTTGAAGGCAACTCAACTTTTACCGCGCCGGCAAACGGCGCTTTTTCGCCGGAAGCTTCCAATCCGACAACATTTAAGCCCAAAGCGCATAAATTC
>CALETM010000256.1 GCA_937920765.1 uncultured Alphaproteobacteria bacterium
CCTTAAGCGTTTGAGCCGTTATCATATTTAAGTATTTTATGTTTATCTTTTTTAAATGTCAATTGCGAAAAAAGATTTTCCCTCGCGCAGAATTTGTCGGGCAGCGGGGGTGTATTCGCCGTTTGCGTCATAAATGTATAACGGAGGCAAAACAGAAGCCGGTGTTTTGGCGTCTTTTTGCGCTATAATCATTACTCTTTTGGCATTTTGGCTTGGCTTGGAGTATACCGGAATAACTTGAATTTTGCCGGCTTTGCCGTTTAACGCGGTTAAAATTTGCGGCAGAGCCTCGGCGCGGTGGATAAGATATAAGTGTCCGAACGGCTTTAGCATTTTAAGACAAAAATTTATCCATGAGTTTAAGTCAAGCCCGCTGTGGTTGTGGGCAAGAGCTTTGCTTTGGTTGGGAGAAGGCATATCATGCTCGGAATATGGCGGGTTTGAAATTACGTGCGCAAACGAGCAGTTGGCAACCGGAAGATTTTTGCTTTTTATATCACAGTTATAAAATTGAGTTTGCGTAAAACCGTTTTGTTCGGCGCTGAAATTGGCAAGCTCACACAGGTCGAGTTGAATTTCAAGTCCGGTAACGGAATTTTGCGGAAAGCGGTGCGATAAGCAGAGCGCAATTCCGCCGGTGCCGGAGCCAACGTCAAGAATATTGTCGGTCGGTTTTAAGTCGTGCGGCAATGATGAAAGCAGAACGGCGTCTGATGAGGCGCGGTAGCCGTTTACGGGTTGAAAAATTTTAACCTTTTTATCAAGTAAATAATCATTAGTGTGTTCAATCATCGTATTCTCCAATGTTTATATTGGAGAAAATTTTTGCCAAAGTAAAGTATTTAATTAACATTTACGGGTCCAAAGCTATATATAAATTGCACACTAAAAAACTCCGATTTTTATCGGAGTTTTTTAGTGTATCACGCAATTGATTAATGTTGCTTTTAATCGCTACTACTTACATGTGTACAACTCGTTGGACATAAGGGTGCCGTCTGAAAGTCTGCAATTTGTGTAGCAACGCATTGAGAGTTCATTTGGTGACGTTGGGACAGGGTCGCAGGAGGCGGCAAATTTCGGAATACAATGGAAATAACCGTTTTCCTGGCACACATTTACACATCTGTCGCCTTCTATGTTGTAACCGGATGGGCATTCGCATTTGTCATAACAGGTTTTTTGCGTGCCGTCAGTTAAGTAAATGGTGGGGCTCTGGCAAGAGGCATTGGTTACTTTTGAAGAGCGGTAGCCGGCTTGTTCACAGCTTGCATAAGTAAGTTCGCAGAGGTTGCCGACTTTGGTATAACCGGTGTTGCATTTCCAACCGGTAATTATATTGGCGGAAACATCGCACGCAGTGCAACTTTCGGTGATTGCTGAGGCATTGGCCGGAATGTCAGATTGGTTAATTTTGTTGGTGCATGAGGTTGCGCAGACGCAAGAATTGTTTTTAAGGGTGTAGCCGTCATCGCAACCGACAATTTTGTAGGCGGTAGCGCAATAATCACAGTTAGCGTTGGCTGGGCAATCAGTTAATGCAAAGCTGTTACAGCGGTTGTTGGCGGTGCGGGCGGTAACGCATTTTTTATACGAGGTATCAAAAGGACAATAAATATAATCAGAACACCCGCTGATGTGGGTCTTACTGTAACCTAAATCGGCACAACTTGGCCTAGCGCCGCATTGTAAAGCGGCAGATGCGGTGCCGATGCTTAAAACTAACAAAACCACCGGTAAAACCAATTTGTTAATTAACAATTTGCTCATTTTAACACCCTTTAAATAATTACAACTCATATAAAACTATAAATATTATAATCAAGTTTATTATAAAAAACGATAAAAAAGTTAGTGAGGATAACTTGATGTTTATAAATATAAAAGCTCCGTATAACGGAGCTTTTATAGTATAAAGAAGTTTTTAATTGCGGTCGTTTTTGATTTTATAATCCTGATTGGCAGGAGTGTTGATTTTAATGTCATCTTTACGATCGTATTCGGCATTAACAACAGATACTTTCATCCGTGTGTAATTCATATTTGTAAGAAAGGCTTTATTGTGCGCTGCCTTTGCTTTTGCTGAAGATACTAAGTTTACCATGACTTTTCTCCTATAATTCCAATCTTTTATTATCTTTAACTTAACATACTTTGCCCCTCTTGTCAAGTAAATGTGACAAATTTGTTACGATTAAAAATTTACGCTGATATAATTATTTAGCTTGCTTTTTTGGCAATATGGGTTATAATTAAACTGTATTTTTATTATGATAACACTAAAATTTTTATACTTATGCTTTGGGCAATTTTGATAGCGTTTCTCACGGCATATTTTTGCTCTGATGACAAAAAACGCAAAAAACGTGAATAATATTGAATTTAATAAAGCAGAACATTAAATCAGTTCCTGCTTTTACACTAAAAGATAAACCCCTTTTATATACAAACTAAAGGGGTTTTATCATTTTTAAACGGGTGGCGGATTAATTATTGAGGCAACCGTGTGTTTCTTGCGCATAGCGAATATAGCATTGGTAATAATCTTCCAGATTTTGCGCCACCAGATAGTTGACTGTTCCTTTCGGGTACTGGCCGTTTTTATCCGGTTTGCCGGCTTTTTTGCCGGTTAAAATTTCAATACCGTCATCAACCGTGTCAACAGCGTAAATGTGAAACATGCCGTTTTCAACCGCGGTAACAATTTCTTCTTTGAGCATTAAGTTGCTTATATTGGTGCGCGGAATTATCACGCCTTGCGTGCCGGTTAATCCGTTATATTTGCAAACTTCAAAAAAGCCTTCAATTTTTTCGTTTACGCCTCCGATAGGCTGAATTTCACCAAACTGGTTGATGGAACCGGTTACGGCAATATTTTGCTTAATCGGCAGGTTGGCGATGGCGGAAAGCAGGCAATAATATTCGGTTGAAGACGCGCTGTCGCCGTCAACCCCGCCGTATGATTGCTCAAACACAATAGACGCCGATAATGAAAGCGGTTTGCGCTTAGCAAAGCGGTTTGAAAGCAGAGCCTGCAAAATCAGCACGCCTTTGGTGTGAATTGGTCCGCTCATTTCAATCTCTCGCTCAATGTCAACAAACTCGCCGTTGCCCATTCTGACTTGCGTGGTAATGCGTGCCGGTTTACCGAATGAGTTGCGCGAAAAGTTATAAACGACAAGGCCGTTGATTTGCCCGACGCGTTCGCCCTTAACGTCCATTAAAATGGTGCCTTTGTCAATTTGCTCAAGCATGGCTTTGTTAATGCGGTCGCTGCGGTAAATTTGCGCCTCAATTGCCTGAATAATGTGGTTTTTGCCTATTTGCTTAGAATTTGATTTACGCGCCCAATAATCCGCTTCGCGGAGCAAATCGCCGATTGAGGAAATATGCGCGGTAAGCTTTTCCGAATCGTCGGCTAAACGAGAGGCGTATTCAATAACTTTACCGACCGCCTGCTTGTTTAAGGATCGCAGATTTTTCTTTTTAGAGAGAGAGCCGATAAGTTTGGCATATTCAATTTCATTTTCAGGCGTACGGTCCATTACCACGCCAAAATCAGCCTCTACTTTGAAGTAATCAGAAAAATCGGGGTCGCGTTCGCTTAAAAGCTCATATAATTCTTCATCGCCGGTCAAAATAACTTTAACATCAAGCGGAATCGGCATCGGATCAAGCGAGATGGTGGTAAAAGTAGTTTCATCGCTGGGCGCTTCAATTTTAATGTTTTTTGACGCCAAAGCGCGCTTTAATGAATCCCAAGAAAAAGGCTGCATTAACAATTTGCGGGCGTCTATTAACAAAAACCCGCCG
>CALETM010000257.1 GCA_937920765.1 uncultured Alphaproteobacteria bacterium
AACTTTTTTCTGCGGTGTACACTAAAAGGTACATAATGAAAAAAGTTGCAAGTAGGTGCCCGCCAGACGCAAGCACCGGAAGAAGTATGGTCGAAATGCTTGGCGTGCTGGCAATCATCGGGGTTCTGTCGGTCGGTGCCATTGCCGGATACTCCAAGGCAATGATGAAGTATAAGCTAAATCAGCATGCTGAGGCGGTTAATATGTTGATTAATAACGTGCTCTCAATTAAAGACAAATTGCAACATAACAAAAACGGCGAAACTTATTACGGTTTTCTTTTATATAAGATGAATCTGTTGCCGGACGGAATTAAATATATAAGTAACACCTCACTTCACGACAATTGGTTTAAAAATAGAATTATTGTTTACTACAACAATGTTAAATGGACCACTTCTGACGGAACAGAAACTCAAAATGACTTTGGTGGTATCGGCTTTTATTTTGCCCCCTCTTCCGGTGGTGCGGGAATTTGCCGTAACATAGTAATTGCCGCCAAAGAAAACGCCGCCGATTTATGGTTTGTCCAAACTTATAAATCATCTAACGATACAGGTTCGGCAGACACATATATCGGTCATTTGTATGGCGATGCCTATTGTTCTGCCTCAAAAGAATGTTTGCGTGACCTTGATTTAAACAAAGCCGCCAACCTATGCGACGCTTGCAATGAACGCGCTTGCATGCTTGATGTTTTGTGGAAGCAATAAATCACTCGTCCTTTTGCATCATACAAAAGAAAAACCCGTCGGTACCGGTTGTGTGCGGCGCCAATTTTATAAACCTGCTTTCCGTAAACGGAAACGGCATATCAAGCTTTTTCTGCCATAGCTTATTGTGCTCAACAAACTTAATATCCGCATGTTTAGACGCAAAATTAAGCACCATATTTTCGTTTTCATCAGGCAGAACCGAGCAGGTAATGTACACAATTTTACCGCCGGTTTTGGTATGCTTATATGCCGTTTCCAAAATCTCCGCCTGCGTTTGATTTAAAACAGCAAGCCGTTCGGGAGTAAGCCTGAATTTTGCATCGGGCGAGCGCCGCCATGTTCCGGTACCGGAGCAAGGCGCGTCAATAATAAAGCGGTCAAAGTCAGAATCTTCCACTTCTCGCACCAGCTTTATATTACGGATTCCGAGCCTTTGCGCGCGGTCTTTAATGGCGTCCATGCGGTTCCAGTCATAATCATGCGCCAAAATCTGCCCCTCATTACGGTTAATCGCGGCAATCGCCAAACTTTTGCCGCCGGCGCCGGCGCAATAATCTATCACCTTATCATCGGCCGAAACATCGCACAATATCGCCGCAAGTTGCGATGCTTCATCTTGCACCTCACACAATCCTTCCTGATAAGCAATGCAGTTATTTAAATTAACCCGCTCTTCCGAACGCAACCCGAGTGGCGAATACGGGGTATTTGCAAAAAACAGCCCCTCATTTTTGAGCCGGTTTTTAACCTCACGCCTATCTGCCATATTAACCCGCAAATCAACCGGCGCCGAATGTTGCATAGCCTGAAGCAGAGCATCGTTATTAATTTTTTTATACAGCCACTCCGGACATTCTAACCCCGCATAATCGGGATAAACTTCATTATTTAAGTTTTTAAGCTGAGCTTTTTCATCTTTAGTAACCGGTGCCAGACCATATTGCGAACCATCGGCGGCAATATCAAAATCTTCATCTTGCAAATAGCAAAGTAAAACCATACGCGGGCTTTTGCTGCGCGCTTCAAACTCAAGCCGCATACGGCGTCTGATAATATTCCACACCGTATCCGTTATAAAGCGCCTGTCTTTACTTCCGATATATTTGCGCCGCCGTAAATAGTCATTTATAATATTATCTGCGGGTTTTTCGTCTTTAAAAATTTCAACAAGCAGCTCATAAACCGCCTGATATCTGGCACTGATTTGCATTTTAACCTCTCTGTTTGAACTATACAAAATTTTAACGATAAGGCAACAAAAAAAGAGGAGATTTTACTCTCCTCTTTAAGATACCCGCATTAATACTTTAATCAATGCTTTAATGCATCGGCAATGCTGTGTTCGGCAAAGTACATAGGTTCAAACTCCTTTGTTTTTCCCTCGCCGTTTTCCACATACCACATTGTATCCTTCAGAACTTTCAAATCACCGTTTACGGTCACTTTAAAAAATCTGAATGCATAGGCGTTTCCTTGCGTTTTAAGTGTAATTCTTTGAATTCTGTTACGCTTGAGCAGTCCGAGAGCATACGCCAAATTGGCAACCGGCACTGCTTCTGCCGTTTGTTCCGTTACCAAATATACGCAATTATCAAACGGTATATAAATCAATTTATACAGTTGCGCATATTTCAGCAACGCTTTATTCGGTTTTGTGCCTGTTTTATCTGCCGAAGCCAGAAAGACAAACGCTTTTACGCGATTATGCAAGCCTTCTTCCTCAGCATCATGAATTGCCCAATCAGACCAGAAAACTTCGCACCAGCCGTAAGCCGAAACAATATTAATTGTGTATTCTTGCGCTACAATCAGGTTTGATAAGACTTCTTTTTGAAGTTCTTTCGATGTGATGACCTGTTTTTTATACAGGATATCCGGATTAACCGGTAATTTAATAATGTGCCCTTGTCCCATAATGATATTTTTTTATGTGGTTAATAATTCTTTTAACACACCCATTGTATATCTTTTGGCATTTTTGTCAAGACTATTTCTCAGTTTTATCCGTTTTCTTAAAATTTTGGGCAATCACATATGTTTCCGGCGAACCCTGACGGCTTGCGTCAGGTTTAAAATGCGAAACTTTGGCAAAATTTTTTTTCATATCGGCAAGTAAGCCGCCTTCCGCTCCGCCCTGAAACACTTTGGCGATAAAAATTCCGCCTTCAGCCAAAACTTCTTTGGCAAACTCATATGCTGCTTCAACCAAACCAATGGTTCGTAAATGATCGGTTTGTTGATGACCGGTAGTGTTTGCCGCCATATCGCTCATTACAATATCCGCCGGTCCGTTCAAAAGAGCTTTTAACTTATCAGGCGCGTCTTCCGCGGTAAAATCCTGACAAATAAGCGTTGCGCCGGCAACCGGTTGCGTTTCCAAAATATCAATTCCTACCACCTGTCCGCTGCCTTTGTTGCGCTCAACTGCCACCTGAGTCCACCCTCCGGGGGCGCACCCGAGATCTACAATAGTTTTTCCTTTGCCTAAAAAATGATATTTTTCATCAAGCTGAATAAGTTTAAACGCTGCCCGCGAGCGATACCCCAATCGCTTAGATTCCGCAACGTACGGGTCGTTAAGTTGTCGCTCGAGCCATCTGTTTGATGACGGTTTGTGATATTTTGCCGTTTTAACATGAACGGTCAGTGTTTTGCGCCCGCGCACCAATTTGGCCGAGTGTGTTAATTTTACCATTGTTTACCAACTCCTCAATAATTGCATGACGCGCGCTTTTTAATGACGCCGTCAGCTTATCAAATTTCAAATTATCATATATAGTTTTAAAAATCACGCATCCGGCGGTAAAAATAGGAGCTCGGTTTTTATCGATATACGGCGAGTTTTCTTTTTCCGCCAAATTCATTGCCCAAATTTTAGCAATCTGTTTATCAAGCTCTTTTACCGTAACTTGCTCCCCGTCGGCTCTGACGCGGTCGTGTTTGCCCCATTCTTTTACCATTGAAACCAGCCTGAGCGGCGTGCTTGAAGTTGCAATCAGGCAAGCTTTATCCGCATATTTTTCAAGTTCTGATTTTTTATTAAAATCAGTAACATATCCGGCAATTTCCGTTGCCAGCTTTTGTGCGTTTTGTTCATTATATTCCGCCAGATTAAAAGCCTCGGACGCATTGCGCGCGCCCCACGGGATTGATATGGTATGCATAATTTTAAGCTCCGGCTTTAATTTTGCCAATGTTATTTCGGTCGAGCCGCCGCCGAGGTCGTAAACCACCACATATTCAGCCGCTTTCGGCGCATTCATCACCGCGCCTTTTAAGTTAAGCAGCGCTTCTTCCGCTCCGTCGACAATATCAATTTTTATGCCGCAGTTTTGCTCAACTTTTTTTACAAAATCAGCCCCGTTGCTTGCCATACGGCAAGAGGCGGTTGCAATTGCCCGATACTTGCCCACATTATATTGCTTCATTATCTCGGCATATTCCGCAAAAGCGCTCAACCCGCGCTCTATTGCCTCATCGGTAAAGCGCATATTGGCATACATGCCCTCGCCCAATTTGGTGGCAATGGAAGTTGCAAACAGCTCCTTGCCTTGCGGATCGGCAATCATCAAGCGGCAAGAGTTGGTACCTAAATCAATCGCCGCCAGATTTCTTTTTTCCATACTTTTTCCCTCTATGATAAAAACGCCTGCCATGGTGTTTGTAATTGCTGTTTTTATGCTTGCGCTCGTGGTGCATCATATCAAGCAAAATGCCCTCGCGGATACCGCGGTCGGCAACCGTAATTTCTGAAATAGGCCAATAAGTCATTAAGGCTTCAATAATCGCGCAGCCTGAAATTGTCAAGTCTGATTTTAACGGACCGATGCACGGATTTTTACGGCGGCCTTCATCACCCATATTTTTAATTTTGGTGATAACTTTCATAATATCCGGTCCCGAAATAGAAATGCCGTCAACCGCCGAACGATTATAGCGGGTTAAATTAAGATGAACCGCGCCAAGCACCGTAACCGTGCCCGAAGTTCCGATAACCTGTATTTCTTGATTTTTAATTCCCTCAAAAATGCCAAACTTTTCATCAAAATCTTTAAGCAGCCCCTGCGTGCGCTCCATAATGGTGTTATAGGCAAGTTTGGTCATATCCTGCTTAGGAAACGCCTCTGAAATGGTAACCACACCGTACGGCAATGAAACAAACCCCTCAATAAAGGTTTTGCCGCTTTCGGTAATGCGCGCCAAACTGATTTCGGTTGAGCCTCCGCCGATATCAAAAACCAGCATGCGTTTAATGTTGCGGTTAAGCAGCGGAACGCACCCTACCACCGCCAAACGCGATTCTTCTTTTGAAGAAATAACTTCCAAATTAATTCCGGCCTCGCGCTTAACCAAATCAACAAATTCCTGACAGTTTTTAGCCCGTCGGCAGGCCGCCGTTGCCACAAAGCGCGAGTTTATAATCGGCGAATATTCATCAATAACCCCGCGGCAAACTTTAAGCGCGGTAACCGTGCGGCGGATAGCATCTCGCGAGAGCGCGTTGTCATTAATAATGCCCTCGCCCAACCGCGTAATTTTCGAAAAAGTTTCCACCACATGGAAGGAGGTGGGCGTCGGCGTGGCAATAACCAAGCGGCAAGAGTTGGTTCCCAAATCAATTGCCGCATAATGACCTGCCGCGGCATAATCTGTATGCTGCGGCAGGTTATTGTGTTTTACGGTTATTGCTTTATCATTACGCATCTGCCGTTACGCTCCGTAAATTTCATCTCGGACTGCGCGTCTTAATTCATCAATACAAACCAGCTCATGATTATCATCTTCATAATACCAATATACCCAGCCGTTGCAAGCCGCAGTATTTTGTGCCGACGCGCCCACCTGATGAATTGAACCTTCAACATCATCGCCTTTAATAGTTCCGTCAGAACGAATTATGGCTTTATGTTTGCGGGCATTGTCATATAAAACGGTTCCGGGGGCAAGCAACCCTCTTTCAACCACAGTGCCGAACGGAATACGCGGCTGCTTGCGTTTACAGCTGTATTCTAAAGCTCCATCGCCCTCAATCGGAGTAACTTCATCAATACGCTTTTGCGCTCCGGCAACGTACGTTTTATCTTTTTCAATCCCGATAAAATTACGACCCAAACGCTTGGCAACCGCGCCGGTAGTTCCGGTTCCGAAAAACGGATCCAGCACCACATCGCCAACTTTAGATGAAGCCATAATCACGCGGTAAAGCAACGCTTCCGGCTTTTGCGTCGGGTGCAGTTTGTTGCCGTCGTCGCCTTTTAACCTTTCTTTGCCGGTGCAAAGCGGAATCTCCCATGTTGAACGCATTTGCGTATCTTCATTAAGAGCCTTCATTGCCTCATAGTTAAAGGTATATTTAGCTTTCGGGTTTTTAACCGCCCAAATTAAAGTTTCATGAGCATTGGTAAAACGGGTTCCCTTAAAATTAGGCATTGGATTCACTTTATTCCAAACAATATCATTCAAAATCCAAAACCCTAAATCTTGCAGAATATAGCCAACTCTGAAAATGTTATGATATGAGCCGATAACCCAAATGCTACCATCATCTTTCAAAACACGCTTAGCCGCCGCGAGCCACTCGCGGGTATACGCGTCATATGCGGCCAAACTTTCAAAGCTGTCCCATTCTTCATAAACGCCGGAAACATTGGTGTTATCTGGTCTGGTGAGCTTATCGCCCAATTGCAAATTATACGGAGGATCAGCAAAAATCAAATCTACGGAATTTTCCTCCATTGCGTTCATAATCTTTATACTATCGTCATTAATAATGGTGTTAATTATATTTTTAGCTGTCTCTTATACACATCTGACGCT
>CALETM010000258.1 GCA_937920765.1 uncultured Alphaproteobacteria bacterium
ATGTATCCTAATCGGCACCACTGCTTGGGTGTTAAAAACTTTTGGCGAAGTTACCTATAGCCAAATTATATTTCATCTTTATCAGCCGCAGTTTTTTGAGCCGCGCTTAATTGAATCTTGGGCTAAAAGAAGCCTGATATTAGCTTTTTCCGTGGTTTTAGGCGTGAGCATAATTTATTGCATTACCGTAAAATTGCGCCCGCTATTGAATGTTAGATTGCAACGCTTTGCTAAATACGGCGCATGGATATTTCTGTTTGGATCAGTTGTTTATACGGCGTGCCGGCTGAATTTAGTTATGGTAGCCGAGTATTTTATGCATAAAAACAATTTACAATACTCTGATTTTTATGAAAAACATTACGTTTTTCCTGACGATGTAAATATTACGTTTCCTGAAAACAAAAAGAATTTGATAGTGATTTTTGCCGAATCTATGGAAACCGGATTTATGAATCCATACTATTTCGGCGCTAATTTAATGCCGGAATTGACTAAATTGGCGGATGAAAACCTTAATTTTAGTGATACTGACAAAATTGGCGGCGGTTTTCAGTTTGACGGCATTAACTTTACGCAGGGCGGTTTGTTGGCGCAGTATTGCGGCTTGCCATTAAAAGTTCCGATGTTTGACCGCACTGACGCCTTTAATCCCGAAGGCGGATTATTTGGTCATGCGGTTTGTATATCAAACATTTTAAATAATAATGGTTATGCGCAGTCATTTATGATTGGAACTCCGGCTGAATTTTCCGATACTGACGGTTTTTTGCAAAGCCACGGCAATGTGCGGCTGCTTGACCAACGAGCCTTAACCGGAAAAAGTCACAGCAATTTAAAACGCCACATCAAAGACGCTGATATTTTTGAATATGCCAAGCGTGAAATTACCGCTCTTTCTGAACAAAAACGTCCGTTTGCGTTTACGGTTATGACCATGGATACGCATTTTGGCACCGACACTTTTGATAAAAGAGTTTGCGCCAAAAAATACCCACGCAAAAAACGCATTAACAATGTTATTTCTTGCGGCGATACGCAAATATCAGGCTTTATTAAATGGATTAAAGAACAGCCGTTTGCCGATAACACGGTAATTGCGGTGCTTGATGACCATTTAATGATGAAAGGTAATGTTTGGAAAAAAGGCGATGACCGCAGAGTGTTTAATTTGTTTATTAACGCGCCGCATTCGGAATATCGCCATAATCGGCGCTTTACCGCCATGGATATTTTCCCGACTTTGCTAGAAAGTTTGGGCGCGCAAATTGAGGGCAGTCGCTTAGGGCTTGGCACCTCGCTATATTCTGATAAAAAAACACTGCTTGAACAAGGCTATTCGCCGGAAGAATTAAGCGATGAGCTGACTAAGCCGTCGCGTTTGTACAATTACTTTTTGTTAGGAATACCGTTAAATGCTGAGGATTAGTAATCTTAAAGTTCCGCTCAATGCCGATGAGGCGGATATAAAACGCTTGGCGGCGGAAAAGCTTGCGATAGCGGCAAGTAATATCAGCCATATGGTTATAGCTAAACAATCAGTCGATGCACGCCATAAAAGCAATATTTGTTACGTTGTTTCCGTTGATTGCGAAGTAAAAAATGAGGCTGATGTTGCCTTAAATAAAGATGTTGAGTGCCTTGGCAAGTTTGAAGAATATATTTTGCCTCAGGTTAAAATGTCAATTCCACCGGTGATAATAGGCAGCGGTCCGGCGGGTATGTTGGCGGCGCTTGCCTTGGCGGAAGCCGGTTTGTGCCCGTTGGTATTTGAACGCGGCAAAGATGTCGATGCGCGCAAAAAAGATGTTGACGCCTTTTGGCAAAGCGGCAACTTAAATATTGTTTCCAATGTGCAGTTTGGCGAGGGCGGTGCCGGCACTTTTTCAGATGGAAAACTGATGACCGGTATTAAAAAAGACAAGTATGTGCGCAAAGTTTTGCACGAGTTTGTAAACGCCGGTGCGCCTGCTGAAATTTTATATTTGGCCAAGCCGCATATCGGCACCGATAAACTCGTTAAAATGGTTAAAAATATCCGTCGAAAAATTGAGAATTTAGGCGGCAGGTATTATTTTGAGCACATCCTGAGCAAATTGCTGGTTGAAGATGATAAAATTATTGGCATTGAGGTAACGGATAGCTCCGGTAATGTTAAGCAATTTGTGGCTGAAAATGTGGTGCTTGCTATTGGACACAGCGCGCGCGATACCTTTGAAATGCTACATAAACAGCAAATTCCGATAACGCAAAAGCCGTTTTCGATCGGCGCCCGCATAGAGCATAAACAAAGCCTGATTAACAAGGCGCAATACGGGGCTGAAAAAGTTAGTGTGCTTGGCGCGGCTGATTATAAGTTGGCAGTGCACCTTAAAGGAGGGCGTTCCGCCTACACCTTTTGTATGTGCCCCGGAGGAAGCGTGATTGCCGCTGCTTCAGAACAGGGCAGAGTGGTAACCAACGGTATGAGCGAATATGCGCGTGACACTGAAAATGCCAATGCCGCGCTTTTAGTCGGGGTCGGAGAAGAAGATTTTGCTTCTAAACATCCGCTTGCCGGTATGTATTTTCAGCAAAAAATTGAAGAGGCGGCTTTTGTTGCCGGCGGTAAAAACTATCATGCTCCGGCGCAGTTGGTTGGCGACTTTTTAAAATCTCGTGAGAGTAAAAAATTAGGCGGAGTTCAGCCTTCATATAAGCCGGGGGTGGCGCTTGGCTCCATTCAAAACGTTTTGCCGCCGCAAGTGGTTGCGGCTATGCAGTCGGCAATTGTTGAAATGGATAAAAAACTCAAAGGCTTTGCAAGTTCTGATGCGGTACTGACAGCTCCTGAAA
Organism: uncultured Alphaproteobacteria bacterium; assembly: GCA_937920765.1. Taxonomy (GTDB): domain Bacteria; phylum Pseudomonadota; class Alphaproteobacteria; order RF32; family CAG-239; genus CAAFZY01. The sequence continues at coordinate 2,836 of CALETM010000258.1, forward strand.
CTCGCAGCTCGTCACCGATACGCATTCTGCGTGATGAAACGCTGCAAAGCGCGGTAAAAGGGCTGTATCCGTGCGGTGAAGGGGCAGGGTATGCCGGAGGTATAACTTCCGCAGCTGTTGACGGATTAAAAGTAGCAGAAGCAATAGTGTTAAAAAAGTAAGATATATGCTTGCAAAAATCGGTAATATCATTAAACTTTACCGATAAGGAGAAGAATAAATGCCGGAATATCAGATAATAATTTGCGGAGCGGCGGCTGGGCTTGTTTTGCTGATGCTTGTAATGTTGATTCTTAAATCGGTTAAATTCCGCAAGCTTGAGCTGCAACAGGCACAAAATGATGTGTTGCTTGCTGAAAATGCAAAATATATCAGCGAATTAAAAGAGAGTTATTCAAATGTTGCCGCTGAAAATTCACAGTTGCTGGCTGAAAACACCAAACTGAAATCTGATAATGAAAACCAAACAAAATATATGGCAGAAAGGCTAGCTGATTTAGAAAAAAGCAAAGACGAAATGACCGAGCGGTTTAAAAATGTTTCTAATGAGGTTATTCAAAGCCAACAACGCCGGTTTAATGAAGAGCAGAAAAATGTGCTCGGTTTGGTGTTAGAACCGTTCAAACAGCAAATTGCCGATTTTAAGACCAAGGTTGAAAGCGCGCATGAAGATAGCTTAAAAAACAAATCGTCATTTGATGAACAATTTAAAAATTTACTTGATTTAAACCAAGCTTTAAGCAAAGACGCTGAAGATTTAAGCGCCGCATTAAAGGGTAATAAAAAAATTCAGGGTAATTGGGGCGAATTTCAACTTGAGCGGATTTTAGAAATATCCGGTTTGCAAAAAGGCATTAATTACGTTACGCAGGAAACTTTCCGCAATGACGATAATCGTATGCTGCGTCCTGATGTGATTATTAAATTGCCAAATGACCGCAATGTTATTGTTGACTCCAAAGTTTCGCTCAATGACTATGTTAATTATGTGAACTGCGATGATGAAAATATGCGGCAGGTTTATTTGCAACGCCATATTCAGTGTGTTAAAAAGCACATTGATGAGCTTGCCTGTAAAGATTATCAAAAGCTGATTAAAAACAATATGCTTGATTATGTGGTGATTTTTATTCCGGTCGAAAGCGCCTATGTAGAGGCGGTTAGGGCGGATAACAGCCTATATGATTACGCCTATAAAAAAAATATTGCCATTACCACGCCTTCATCGCTGCTGCCGATACTGCGCACTATTGAAAATTTGTGGCAGATTGAAAATCAAAACCGCAATGTGGCGGAAATTGCCAACATCGGCGGTTCGCTGTATGATAAAATTGTTGGTTTTGTTGAAGATATGGAACATATTGATAAATCAATTGAAAGCGCGCGCAAAAATTATGATTTAGCCATGAAAAAACTTTCAACCGGCAAAGGCAATGCCCTGTCTTTGGCCGGAAAACTTAAAGAAAAAGGAGCAAAGGTAACTAAAAATCTGGCTGTCGGTTATGAAGATACCGAGCTTCCGCAAATTACTGAAGAGGTTGATAATGAGTAAAAAAATTATATTTACCGGCGGCGGTTCTGCCGGTCACGTTACCCTTAATTTGGCGTTAATTCCGGTGTTTCTGGAACAAGGTTGGAAAATAGTTTATATCGGCTCATACCATGGCATTGAACATGATCTGTCTCTTATACACATCTCCGAGCCCACGAGACGCTACGCTATCTCG
>CALETM010000259.1 GCA_937920765.1 uncultured Alphaproteobacteria bacterium
AAAGTGTTGGCGCCGATATCGCCGAATTTTTCCGCATCGGGCGCGCCGCCGATACCGAATGAATCCATCATTAATATAATAACCCGTTTCATATCTTTTCTCCTTATAGCAGCTGATAATAGCCGCAAAAATTTAAATTTTTATAAACTATTCATTGTTATAAAGTACTAAGGAGGATAAATTTATGAAACATACATCTTTTTATGACGGCTTTAAATTAGGCATAACCTTACAAGTCGGCACCGTCGGACCGGTTTGCCTGCTGTTATTCCATTACGCCACCGTGCTTTCATTGCCGGCGGCTTTATTATCAGTATGGGGAGCAACGCTCGCCAGCGCCATCTACATGACCATTTCCGTTATCAGCATTGCTAAAGTTGTTAAAAAATGCGATACCAAAAACGACCTGTTCCGTATTGCCAGCGGCATTATCATCATGCTGCTCGGTATTTCATTTTGCTTAATGGCGGCAACCCACACCGATGAAATGATAAATCAAGATGTTTGGCATTATAAAAATGCGTTTTTAACCGTATTTTTGGTAAATATCTTAAATCCGCTTGCAATTGTAAACTACACGGCGCTGTTTACTTCCAAAACCATTGAGGCCGATTACACCATACGACAAACTATTTTATATGCAATCGGCATTTTGGCCGCCTCGCCGCTGTTCTTATCTTTTGTAGTGCTTTTAGGGCATTTCGGAGCTTCATTCTTTCCGCCGTTGCTGCTCAGCATATTAAACATTATCGTCGGGTTAATTTTAGTTCATTGGGGGCTGCACAGCATTTTCCCGAACACTTCCGCCAAAATTAAAAACAAATTGGCTTCTTGTTTTCCGCATAAATAAAAAGCTGCCAAACAAAAAAACAGCCGGATTTAATATTCCGGCTGTTTTTTATTTTCACTATGCGCTTAACTTAAAAAGTAATCGCGCAAATAATTAGGCAAATCCGCAATATTAATGCGGTGTTGTTCCATGGTGTCGCGGTCGCGGATAGTC
>CALETM010000260.1 GCA_937920765.1 uncultured Alphaproteobacteria bacterium
GTATTATAATCAATATAATGTCAAGTAGATTTTCAATATATTTATATTAATATCACGAAATGCATAGGTGTTGGTTTTTAAAAATTTATTAAAACAAAAGTGTTAGGTTGGGGCAAAATAAAGGAAGGAAACTATGTCAAGTACACTATATCAAAAAGCCAAAGAGCTCTTATATGCTGAATACAATCGCAATTTTATAAAGGTTAAGGATGATAAGTTTTATGCAGGGTTTGCTATGGAAAAATTGCAACATTCATTACAGGTATCGGGTGCCGGAAACGGCATTTTGCTGAATGAACCGTATTTTGCCAATCGCTCGGCTGATTTTATCGATATTACCAAAACAGCGATTTTACTGCATGATATTTTCCGCTTTTCCGAAATTGCCATATATGCGCAAACTAAAAAGCGTGTTGATCATAGCTTGGAAGGGGGAAAATTTTTACAAACCACTGCTGATTTTAATGACGCGCGAATCGTGTTGCCGGTTAAACATCACGGGCACATGCCGAAAGATATTTATGAAGATGCCGCCTATTTAGCAATTGAAGATGAAAACTTAAAGCGCGATATTGAACATATTTGGTTTGCCGTACGTGATGCCGATAAAATTGCCAATTGGAATTTGCTTACCTCTGATTTTGATTATCTGAAACAGTTTTGGCTTTCGCACTCTGCCGATACATCGCCGGAACAGGCTAAAATATCTCCGGAAGTATGGCAAGTTTTTGCAAACGAGCAAATTATTCCGCGCGCTATTTTAAAAACCAATGCCGATGAGTTACTCGGTAATTTCAGTTGGCTGTTTGATATGAATTATGCATATTGCATTAAATATTGCAGCAAGTTAAATTTGTTTGCCAAATATAAAATTATGTTTAAAAAGCTTAATATTGCCGATGATGTTGTAGAGCAAATTATGCAGACGGCTAAAAATTACGTTAATAAAAAGTTTGGTTTATAAAGCGCAAAAAAATCCCTGAAGCTTAAGACTTCAGGGATTTTTGTTATTGTTTGATTTTTTCGACTTGTGAAAATTCAAGTTCAACCGGAGTGTAACGACCGAAAATAGAAACTGAAACTTTCAAGCGAGATTTTTCGCTGTCAACTTCTTCAACCACACCGACAAAGGATGCAAACGGGCCGTCGGTAACGCGGATTTGTTCGCCTACTTCAAAATCAATCATGGTTTGCGGACGTTCAACGCCTTCGGTCATTTGTTTGATGATGCGTTCGGCTTCGGCATCGCTAATCGGTTGCGGCTTATTGCGGCTGCCTAAAAACCCGCTGACGCGCGGAGTATTTTTAACCACATGCCAGCATTCATCGGACATTTCCATTTTAACCAGAATATATCCGGGGAAAAATTTGCGTTCAGCGTTTACTTTAGCGCCTTTTCTGATTTCAACAACTTCTTCGGTCGGAACCAAAACGTCTAAAATTTTGTCTTCCATTTTTTTCAAAACGGCTTGTTCTTTTAATGATTCGGCAACTTTTTTTTCAGAGCCGGAATAAACGTTTACGACATACCAACGTGCAGCCATGGAATTATGCTCCTAAACCTAAAATTAATTTAACGCCCCAACCTAAAATTAAGTCTACGCAAAAGAAAAATGCAGCGGCAATGGCAACGATAACAATAATCATCATTGACACTTGTGATACTTCTTTTTTGGTCGGCCAGGTAACTTTTTTAACTTCTTGCTTTACCTGTCTGAAAAACTGTATTGGACTAACTTTCACTTTGGAACCATCCTTCAAACGTTTGAACATTGTTGTTTGGTAAATTGGCAGGGGCAGCAGGACTTGAACCCACGACACTCGGTTTTGGAGACCGATGTTCTACCAACTGAACTATGCCCCTTTAAGTTAAGTTATTAACCAAACAATTGAGCTATTGATACACATTTATTATTAATAAATCAAGTGTTTTTTAACGGTTGTTACCACATTTTTATTTATAAAAACTTCCAAGCAACGGCGCAGGTGTCGGTATTTTGGCAATTACATAAATTGTACACTTCATCTAATGTGCCGGAACTTATGTCTTTGGCTAAAATAACGGTTTCAGATGCGCTGACGCGGGCATCGGTTAAGCCGGTGTCTTCAATAGTAAAATCGCCGTCGTTTTTAATACTGATGGCAATAAAACCGGTGGCAATATCCGAACCCCAATCGGAAATTGCCAATTCGCGGCAGGCGGTGGCGTTAAGGCCGTTAAAAACTAAAATAAACCCGCCGTTTTCTTTATATTCATAGTCGGCTGGAGCAATTAAAACCGAACCTTTATTTTTGTTATGAATATGGGAGCGATCGTCGTCAATCATCCAATCCGGAATTAATCCGGCGTTAATTAAAGTAATATTATTTAAACTGCCATAATTTTCAGCGGCAAAAAAGGCGCTTCGCACATTGGCAACTATGGTTGAAATTTCATCTTTTAAATTACTGATGCGCAAGTTGCGACTGGCGGTAACATATCCGGCAATACCGCCGATGCTCAGCACTCCAACGATGGCAAGCACGCCAATCATTTCAACCATGGAACGTCCGATATTATCAATTTTTTTGTTCATGTGTCAGAGCCTTTGAGATTTGCTATGTGCCGATGTTAACACTATTATTTTTAAATGTCTAATCTATAATTAGTAATATGACGGCTTGTTGAGAAAAGGCTTGCTTTTGTCTAAAAACAGAGATAATATTAAAATGTCTAAATTGTATATTATGAAAATAATTTTAAATTTTATCAGCCGGCATTGTTTGTTGGTTGTTATAGTCTGCGCTGTGGCGCTGATTATAAGCAAGTATGTTGAACTATTTCATGATGATTCAATATTTATCAGATGGCTAAGAAACATCTTTTGGTCATCCGTTGCCGCTTTTGCCATTGTCACTTATCTGGATGTACAAGCGTTTTGGCTGTTTGCACTGTTAGCAGTAGGTATTAACGGCTTAGCATCATGGCTGGTTGATTTTCTATTGTTTTTCTTTTGGGATTATAATGTTAATGATTATCCCGAAGATGATGACATTGACCACGAAAATGATGATTTTGAAAAGTAAAGAACACCGCTCCTTATTTTTATAAGGGGCGGTGCCTTTTTTAATGAAGCTATGCTTCAATTTCAGGTTTGGCGCGTTTGCGTTGCAATGGGTCTAAGATTTTCTTTCTTAAACGCAGCGATTTTGGCGTAACTTCAAGCAATTCATCAGCCTGAATATAAGATAAAGCCTGTTCCAAGCTCATTTTGCGCGGCGGAATAAGGTCAATGGCCTCATCTTTACCGGCAGCGCGAATGTTAGTGAGCTGTTTGGCTTTGGTCGGGTTGACTTCAATGTCGTTAGACTTGGTGTGTTCGCCGATAATCATGCCGATATAAACCGGACTGTTGTGCTCAATAAACATCGGGCCGCGATCTTGCAGTTTCCACAAAGCATAAGCAACCGCGGTGCCGTTTTCGCTTGAGATTAAAACACCGGTGCGACGGCCTTCAATGTCGCCTTTATAGGGTTCGTATGCGTAAAAAATACGGTTGATAATGCCGGTGCCGCGCGTGTCGGTTAAAAATTCGGAGTGATAGCCGATTAAGCCGCGTGACGGCGCATGGAAAATTAAACGAACTTTGTTGCCGAGTTGTGACGGAATCATTTCAGTCATTTCAGCTTTACGTTGACCGAGCTTTTCAACTACGGCGCCGGAAAATTCCTCATCAACATCAACCACAACTTCTTCAATCGGCTCAAGCAGTTGTCCGTTTTCGTCTTTTTTCATTAATACGCGCGGGCGGGAAATGGAAAGCTCAAACCCTTCGCGGCGCATGGTTTCAATTAAAACTGTCTCTTATACACATCTGACGCTGCCGACGAATA
>CALETM010000261.1 GCA_937920765.1 uncultured Alphaproteobacteria bacterium
GGAGATGTGTATAAGAGACAGGATTAACAAAACGGCGGCTGCCGCAAAAATTTTATGTAATCTGTTCATTTTTCTAATCCGTTGTTTTTAGCTAAAAGTTTATCATTAAATTAAGATAAGCTTTATTTAATACAAAATTTGCGCTTATGCAAGCACTTAATTAGTGTTTAAGCAATTCGTTTTTATCAAAAACGTATTTTTCGGAACAAAAACTGCAAGTGGCGGTGATTTTGCCGTTCTCTTCCGCCATGGAATTAATTTCTTCAGGCTTAAAGGCGCTTAAAGTGCCAAGTAATTTTTCACGACTGCAACGGCAACCGAAAGAATAAGCTTTTTCGCGGCCGATTTGCAGGTTGCTGCTGTGGAACAGGCGGTGCAAAATTTCAGGCGTTGATAAATCGGCGTTAAACATCTCGTCATCAGTTAAGCTGCCGATGAAAACTTCCGCTTCATTCCAAAGTTCTTTAACCTCGTTTTCATCAAGAGTTTGTTCGTTGCCGCCTTTAAGCGGAACTTTTTGCATTAAAATACCGGCGGCTTGCCAGCTTTGACTTTCGCCCTCGGGGTGTTTTACAAAAAGTTTTAAGATGGTGTCAATTTGTTCCGACTGCTTAAAGTAGCGTAAAGCCAGTTCGGTTAAGGTTTTGCCTTGCAGGTCAACCACGCCTTGATAGGTTTCGGTTTCAGGCCCTTGGTCAATGGTAAACGCCATATAACCGCCGCCGACAAGGTGCGGAAGCTCCTCAATTATATCGTCGGTTTTACGAAGCTTTTTGGCCTCAGCCAATTTTTGCTCGTCAAATTTAGCGCAAGCGCGGATTTTGCCCTCAGAGGTAACGTCGGCAACCAAAACCGAGACCGGTCCGTTGCCTTGAATTTGCAAGGTGAACAGTCCGTTATATTTTAAGGCGTCGGCAAGCAAAACCGACAAAGCGGTGGTTTCAGCCAAGGCGGAAGAAACGTCTTGCGGATAATTGTGTTTGCCCAAAATGGTTTGCAAAACATCGTTTAAGCGAACAACCCGCCCCATAAAAGCGCCGTTGTTGGTGTAAAAAGATACACAAGTGTCAAAATTTTTATTGGTCAATTTTTTAATCCTTTGTATTATACTTTCAGTTATGTGTAATCTAGTGTAAAATGAAAGAGTTTTCAAGTGTCAGATTTTGAAGAACAGCCCCGCAAGCCGAAAGCCTTGCGCAAAATTACCAAGCAGAGGCTTAAAAACATCGGCTTATACTACTTAAAACGTTTCGAATCGTCTGAAGATAATTTAAGGCAGGTGCTGCGGCGGCGGGTAAATGATTATGCTTATCAGAACCCTGATTTTAACAAAGCGGAAGCGTACGGCTGGATAGAAGAGCTTTTGAGCGATTTTACCGGCTGGAAATATATTGATGATGAGCGTTATGCCACGCTTAAAGTGCGCGATTATTTAAATGCCGGAAAGCCGGAGCGCTACATTAAAACCAAGCTCAAGCAAAAAGGGATTGATGAAAATACGATTGATGAAGTGTTAAGCGGGCAGGAGTACAACCCCAAAGAAATGGCGCTTAAGCTTGCCAAAAAGAAAAAAATCGGTCCGTTTCGCCCCGATGAAGAAAGCCGCAAACTTAACCGACAAAAAGATATGGGCACATTAATCCGCGCCGGATTTGACTATGATGTGGCAACAGAGGTTTTGGGCGAAGAACTGTTTGGCGGAGAAGATTAATGGATAAAATGACGGCAGTGTTTTTTGAGTTTGTGTTTGACCGGCAATCGGTTTGGCACAAACGCACGGCTTTAGGGCTGCCCGCGCCATGGACAGATGATAAAGTTTTGCAAAATTTTAGGTTTTGTAACGTATATCGCGAGCTTGACGGCGGAACGATTGCCATCGGCAAATATTTGGCGCAGCCGCTGCCGGCGGAGCAAAAGTTGTTTAATATTATCGCGTACCGCTTTTTTAACCGCCGCGATACAATTGAAAATTTGTTCGGCGGGTTGCTTTCAGAGCAAAATTTTGACCTTAAAGCCTTGGAAAAGCGTTTTGACGCTAAAAAAGAAGAAGGCAACATTTTTTCAAATGCGTATTTGATTACGGCGCACGCCTATAACCGCAATTACCGTCCGCAAGATAAGCATGTGCAAATTTTGCTGATGCTGAATGATTTGCGCTTTAAGCTGAAAGATATAATCAGAAATTTGCGCGAATCGGCACCGCAAGAGGGTTTGAAGATTATTGCTGAGGCAGTGCCGATGGCGGGGCCGTTTTTGGCGGGGCAGATTTTGCTTGACGCAACATACGCTAAAAACATTGTGCCATATACCGCGAATGATTTTTTAATTGTGGGTCCGGGGGCGCATTGGGGGCTTAACATAATTTGCGGGCGCGTGCTTAATAAAAAAGAGGCAGATGCGGAATGTCGCAAATTGTGGCAAATGCAACCGCAGGCGTTTGCAGAACTTAAACAAACGACCGGCAAAGATTGGAACGAGGTCAGATGGCAAAACGAATCGTATTGCGGCGGCAAGTATTTATGTTTGCACGATGTGCAAAACAGCTTGTGCGAATTTAGAAAATATTGGCGATTAAAACAAGGCGAAAACGCCAAAAGGCGTTATTTTAAGCCGACAAATTAAATTTTGGGCGAATTGCGAAAATGCGCGTGAGTAATGGCAATTGCCAAAGCGTCAGATGAATCGTTGTTTTGGGGTTTGCAACCGGGGAGCAAAATTTTAACCATGGTTTCGACTTGGTCTTTAGCAGCGCGTCCTACTCCGACTGTTGCTTTTTTAACTTTGTTAGGCTCATACTCGTAAAGCGGAATGTTATAAGTTCCGGGTGCGAGCACCACCACGCCGCGCGCCATGCTTAATTTGATGGTGGAGCTAGGGTTAGAGTTTAAGAAAATTACCTCAATGGAGGCTTCATCGGGTTTATAAGTTTCAATAATCTGGCAAACAGCACGGTACAAATGGTCAAGACGCTGCTCAATCGGCAGTTTGGGGTCAGTCGGAATAAAACCGTCCGCGATGTAACGCAGACGGTTGTTTTCCGTTTCAATAACGCCCCAGCCGGTAGATGAAAGGCTGGGGTCAAGACCTAAAATTTTTACCAAAACTTATTACTCTTTTTCAAGTTCAGCCAAAACCGAATCGGCGATTTCAGCGTTGTGATAAACATGCTGAACGTCATCGTCTTCTTCCAAGGCATCAATAAAGTCTAAAAACTTTTGAGCGGTTTCAACATCGTTAATTTCAGATTTAACGGTCGGTTTCCAGTCAAGACGCGAAACCGACGGGGTGCCGAATTGTTTTTCAAGAGCTTCGGTTACAACGGCCAAATCATCAGGTAAGGTTTCAATTTCATGATATTCGTCATCTGAAGCAACATCATTGGCGCCGGCTTCAAGAGCGGCTTCAAACATTTTGTCGGCTTCAGCGGCTGAGGCAGGATACTGAATATGACCAATGCGTTCAAAGTTAAAAGCAACGGAGCCGCTTTCGCCCATGGCGCCGCCGCGTTTGCCGAAAATGGTGCGAACGTTGCCGGCTGTGCGGTTTTTGTTATCGGTTAAGGCTTCAACGATAACTGCGGCTTTGTTAGGAGCAAAGCCCTCATAACGCATGGTAACAAAGTCGGCGCCGCCTGCGGTTTGGGTAGCTTTGGCGATAGCGCGCTCAATGTTATCTTTAGGCATGCTCTCGGCGCGGGCAGCCTGAATGGCTAATCTTAACCGCGGGTTTTTATCAGGCTCGGGCAGGCCGCTTTTGGCGGCAACGGTAATTTCACGAGCGAGTTTGGCAAAAACGCGGGCTTTTTTGGCATCTTGCGCGCCTTTGCGGTACATAATGTTTTTAAATTGGGAATGTCCGGACATTATTATCTCCTTTAATCTTCGTAATTAATTGTAAAGTGCTTATAACGCAAGCCGCGTTTTCAGGCAATATTTTTTTTAAAAAATTGCAATTTTTTTATGCGCATTTAGGCTTCGTTATCGGCAAGCTCGCCTTTGAGGAGCAAAAATTCAGGTGTTTTAGCGCCGAAATTTTTGTAACGGTTCATTAAAGCGACCGCCTCTTCATCGATTTCAGGAACGGCAAAGCCTGATTTTTCTTTTGTCGGCTCGGCTTTTTTGCTTTCGGTTGCGGGTTCGGGAGCAGAAGCCTCATCTTCTTTGGTGCGGTCGACTTTAATTTCAGCCGGAGTTTTCAAAATTTTATCCAAAATATCTTGAGTTTCTTTAGAGCGGCGATTGGTAAACACAATATTTTGCTTATCGGCCGGAAGTAAGTCTAAAATTTTTTCAAGACTGGCCAGTTGGTGCTTCTTTTTAATCAGGTTAATGTCATCAACCACCAAAATATTTACCGCAGAAAGGTCGATTTTGCCTTCAGCGGCAATTTCAAGCAACAAATCAGGCGCGGCAATAATAACGTTGGCTTCGCAATTAACGTCGTCAGAATTTTCAGACAAAGCCTGTTCGCTGAAGTCATGGTATTTGTTAAATACGGCCAAGCGGTCAGAAACTTTAACCGCCTGCGCCGAATCAGCGGTGATGATTAAAATGTTTTGTCCCTGCCGGCGAGAAATTATATCAATCAGCGGAAAAACGTATGAGCAAGTTTTGCCGCAGCGCCCCGGCGCAATGGTGAAAATGTCTTTTCCTTCCAAAACAGAGGGAATAACATCGTTCTGAACGGTGGTCGGGCGTTTTATGCCCATTTCTTCAATGGCGCGAATGGTTTGTTCGCTTAAACCTAAATCTTTAAAAGTCATGGTATACCTTAAAATATTGATTAAAATTAGTGTGATAGTATAACTTTTGCGTTTTAAGTCAAGGGAGATGTTAAAAAATTGAACAAATTAAAGGTTTTTTAACAAAGGTGCGGATATGCTCCGTAATGAATGTATTGCAAAGTCTTTATTTTAAGAAAGATATATATCTTGCACTTATGACTAAAGATAGGCTTGTTTAGAGGGCTGTTTTGCAGTATAGTTTAACTTGTAAACAAGAATATTTTTTAGGGGAAAATATTATGAAACACATTAATGAAAACGGTCGTTCCATGGTTGAAATGCTCGGCGTGCTTGCTATTATCGGCGTTTTGTCAGTAGGCGGTATTGCTGGTTATTCAAAAGCTATGAACAAATATAAAATCAACAAAACTACCGATCAGGTTTCAATGCTCGTTGCTAACCTTCGTACTTTGTTCTCTTCACAGGGCAACTATGCCGGTTTGACCAATGCTCAAGCTAAAAAATTCGGTGTTGTTCCGAATGATATGTACACTTCAGTATCAGGTGACGATATTCACAACGCTTTTGGCGGCGATGTTACTATTGCTGCTGATAAAGCAAGAAATGGCGATGCTAGCAGCAATGAAGCTTTCACCATCAGATATGACGGATTGTCTTCAGAAGCTTGCGTTACCGTTGCTACCGGTGACTGGGGTTCAGGTCAGGCTTCCGGCTTGATTGCTATCGGTGCAGGTGAAACAGCAACTTTGACTGATGCAATGATGACAGCTTTAATGACAGATGGCGGAACTCCGGCAGCTGCTGCTAAAGTAGTTACAGCACAACCTGGTGATACCAACGTTCCGACTCCGATTACCGTAAGCCAAGCTGTTACCGCTTGTGATGGTGGCGCCAACAACTCCTCTTACTCTGTAATGTGGAAGTACTACTAATCTTATAGGTTTGTATGTAAGTACAAAAAGGCTCTTGCTTAACGGCAAGAGCCTTTTCGTATCCGCAGATATGCGGACAGAAAGTCGGAAAGAATTTGAATACGACATTAAAAAACTCAAATTATAAAATATTGTATCAAATTATTAAAGTGTATGATAAGTATACCACGGCCGGATATTTCGGGCGGTCAGATATTGCTGAGCTGTTAAATTTAAGTCCGGCCATGACATCAAGGCTGCTTAAAACTTTATCGGATAAGCAAATTATTGAGCCGGTTAAAGGCTTGGGCAAGGGAAAGTGTCGCCTTTTGATTAAATCATAACGGTTAAAGCACCTGTAAGTATCTTTGTCTGTAAATATTTTTACCGCTTCCGATACTGTTTTTTTATGCTTCCGAAATCGTCCTATTTTACGAAATGTGCAATTTTGCATAAAATGTAAAATTGCGCCATCTGAATTTGAAACCTTTGCGTGTTTACAGTAAGGAATGTCGGAAAAATTTGTTTACGGGAAGGCTAAAACAGTAATAGCAAAAAATAAGACAAAACACTTGAAAAAAACCACATTTGAGTCAATTATAAAGCATTAAAAATATTATTAACCTTTAATTTTTATTGTATGTTCGAAAATTTTTTTATCACTAATGCAGTTAAGAGAGGTAGAAAACTTGGCTGGATAAAAGAAATTACAATGCTTAGCTTGCCTAATGCACTGGAATTGCTTGAACTGTATGTCGCGAGCGAAAAAAACTTGGAAGAGCCGGCTCAAGGAAAGATGTTTAAGCTACCGAATGCTCAAGAACTCGTTGAAACATACATCGCGTCTGGCGGGTGCCTACGTCGCAGTGTTCATCTGGATTTGTTTGAGTTGCGGCATGCTCGGGAACTGGTTAGACTGTACATTTCTCAAGGAAAATGCCTGAGCTATGCAGCGCAGCTTAAAATGCTTGAGTTACCTAACGCCGGAGAACTGGTTGAGTTGTACATTTCGCATGCTTGTAATGAATGCTATGCATGTGGCAATTGCTTATGTGACAAGGCACAGCTTAAGATGCTTAACCTACCGACCGCTCAAGATCTTGTCGCTGAATATATAGCAAAAGGCTATAGGCTTTGCAAAGAAGCTCAAATGGAACTGTTTAAGTTTCCAAATGCTAACGAGCTTATTGCTGAGTATGAAGTGCAAGGTTGGTACCTTTGCGAAGAGGCAAAGCGAAAAATGCTTTAGATGCAGAAATGCTGAAATAAACCCCCTTTGAAAGTTTTTTCAAAGGGGGTTTGTTGTATTAAACTGATGCGCTTTATCAGCAACGGTTATTTTTCATCTAAATCAAGCTTAATGTGCAATTCTTTAAGCTGTTTTTCCGTAACAGTGTTTGGCGCCTGCATCATTAGGTCTTGCGCTTTGCCGTTGAGCGGAAAGATAATAACATCGCGGATAATCGGCTCGTCAAGCAGGAGCATAACCGTGCGGTCAATTCCGGGAGCGCCGCCGGCGTGCGGAGGAGCGCCGTATTTAAAGGCATTAATCATACCGCCGAACTTGTTATCAACCACGCTGTGGTCATAACCGGCAATTTCAAACGCTTTGTACATAATTTCAGGCTTGTGGTTGCGAACCGCGCCGGAAGCAAGCTCAACCCCGTTGCAAACCATATCATATTGATAAGCCAAAATTTCAAGAGGGTGCTTGTTTTGCAAAGCGTCCATACCGCCTTGCGGCATAGAGAACGGGTTGTGCGAAAATTCAATTTCGCCGGTTTCGTCATTTTCTTCATACATCGGAAAATCAACAATCCAGCAGAGTTTGAACGAGTTGTAATCAAACAGACCTAATTCTTCGCCGATTTTGTTGCGAAGCTTACCGGCAAATTTGTTTAATACTTTTTCAGCGCCGCCCATAAAGACAACCGCATCGCCCTCATTTACGCCGAACGAGGTTTTAAGCTCGGCCATTTTTTCAGCTGAAAAATATTTGGCAATGCCTTTAGGACCGTTTGCCGAAAGCGCAACATAGGCAATGCCACCCATACCTTCAGTTTTAGCGTAAGCATCGAGCTTGTCAAAGAACGAGCGCGGTTTGTCACCGGCTTTAGGCGCAACGATGGCGCGGATTTTTTCACCGGCGATTACTTTAGAATCGTAAACGCTGAAGCCGGAGTTATAAAAAAACGAGGTGGCGTCTTGAATAACCAGCGGATTGCGCAAGTCAGGCTTATCAGAACCGTATTTTAACATTGATTCCTTAAACGGAATGCGGATAAACGGAGCCTGATCAACTTTTTTGCCGCCGGAAAATTTGTTAAAAATGCCGCCCATAGTGTGTTCCAAAACTTTAAACACGTCTTCCTGCGTGGCAAAAGACATTTCCATATCAAGCTGATAAAATTCACCGGGGCTGCGGTCAGCGCGAGGGTCTTCATCGCGGAAGCACGGCGCAATTTGAAAATAACGATCAAAGCCCGAAACCATAAGCAGCTGCTTAAACTGCTGCGGAGCTTGCGGCAAAGCGTAAAACTTGCCGGGATTAATACGTGACGGAACCAAAAAGTCACGCGCTCCTTCAGGAGATGACGCGGTTAAAATCGGGGTTTGATATTCGGTAAAGCCTTGTTCGATCATTAAGCGGCGCATTTCGGCAATAACCTTGGAGCGCAAAATAATGTTGTTATGAATACGCTCTTTGCGCAAGTCAAGAAAACGATATTTTAAGCGCAATTCTTCCGGCGCGTCGTCTTCACCGAAAACCTGAATCGGCAAAACATCGGCTTCAGAATATACGGTTAAGGCTGATACTTTAACTTCAATATCGCCGGTAGGCATATTTTTGTTGACGCTCTCGCGGGCAACAACTTCGCCCTCAAAGCCGACAACGCTTTCAACCCTGATGTTTTCAATTTTTTCAAACAAATCGGAAGATGAATCCACCACACATTGGGTTAAACCGTAATGATCTCGTAAATCAACAAAGCACAGGTTGCCTAAGTTGCGTTTACGATGTATCCAGCCGGCCAGCTTAACTTTTTTGCCGACATCGGAACTGCGGAGTTCTCCGCAGGTGTGAGTGCGGTATTCGTTCATTTTTTCCTCAATAAATATATTAAAACAACTTTTCTAGTTGTAGAGCCGTTTTCAGATAAAAGCAACAATAAAATTAAAAAAATATTAAGCAATCGGCACTATCTTAAAAGGAGGGATATTTTAAGGAAAAATAATGCAAGTAATTGAAAATCAGGCAGAGCTTGAATGCTTGTGCCAAGTGCTGAAACAGCAAAAATTTGTTACCATAGATTCGGAATTTGTGCGCGAAAAAACGTATTTTTCAAAACTGTGTTTACTGCAAGTGGGTTGGCTTGATGACGCCGCGATTATTGACCCGTTGGCAAAAGGGCTTAATTTGGAGCCGTTTTTTGCCATTATGCAGGATAAAAATATTTTAAAAGTTTTTCATTCCGGACGGCAGGATATTGAAATTTTTTATAATTTAAGCGGAAAAATTCCGCAGCCGGTGTTTGATACCCAAATTGCCGCCATGGTGTGCGGGTTCGGCGCCTCGGTCAGTTACGGCACGTTGGTGGCGGAAGTTACCAAAGTTGAGCTTGACAAGTCAAGTCGCCTTACCGATTGGAGCAAGCGTCCGCTTGAAGTTAAGCAACTGGAATATGCATTGCGTGACGTTACGTATTTAATTCCGTGCTATTTATATTTGGATAAATATTTAAAGGAACATAACCGCGAAGAGTGGATAAAAGAAGAAACAGCGGCTTTATGCAATGCCGAAATTTACAAGCCCGACCCTGAAAACGCATGGCTTAAAATAAGGCACTCAGTGCACAGCGCGCAGTTTTTGGCGGTGCTGAAAGAGCTGGCGGCGTGGCGTGAGCGTCGGGCTGTTAAGTTTAATACTCCGCGGCACACTATTATGAAAGACGATATTTTGGCCAATGTGGCGGCGGTGGCGCCCAAAACGGAGGCTGATTTGTTTAAGGTGCGTAATTTGCCGCAAGATGTGCAAAAAGGTAAGCTCGGGCGCGAGATTCTTGAGGTGGTGAACAAGGCTTTGGATATGCCGTTCAGCTCGGAGCTGCAAAAAATTGACCGCGCGCGGCAGGTGCATATTCCGCCGGCGGCAAGCGCTTTAATTGAGGTTTTAAAACTTTTGCTTAAAATTAAAAGCGAGCAAGAGGGCGTGGTGGCGCATTTAATAGCCTCAGAGCAAGATTTGCGCGATATTGCCTGCGGTAACAACGACAAGACTAATCCGGCGCTGAAAGGGTGGAGATATGAGGTTTTCGGCAAAACGGCGTTGTTGTTTCGCAAAGGCAAGGCGAGCATTAAATATGACACCGGCATTAAGGATATTGTGATTGCCGAAGCGACTGATTGATAATTTATGTCAAATTTTTGTTGATTTTTATAAAAAGATTCGCTACTGTATTAACAGAAACCAAATTTTTTTTATATTATGAATACAGTAGTTTTTATAAGTGCATGCGTTGCACTTGCGATTATCGCCCTTGTCGCATACATTCGTTACAGGTCAGAACAGAAAAAAGCTACAGACAAAAAACGAATGGAGCAGTACATGGAAAAAGAACCACAGTCAGTACCTGAAGAGGAAAAATCCGGCAATTATGACGGTGATCCGATTCATGAACTGGTTGCCGCTTCAGAAGATGCCAGTGTGGCCGATATGCCGCATAATGGTTCTTGTCTTCCGTCCGGTAAGCCATTCCCAAGCGATGAACAACTTTACAACATCACGCGGGAAGAGCTCGAAAGCTATGATTATGCCGACTTTGGCTGGCTGTATCACAGAGTATGCCAGAATTGGTATATGGCTGAAGACAGCAAAGAACAGCAAACCCGCTGGCAGTATGTTCTGGTTATGTTGAACGATGCGTTTGACATGCTTGACTAGCAAAAGAATCCCTGACTGTTACCTCAGGTAACCTCAGGGATTTTTAATAAGACTGTTAACATTAAAACATTATGTTATGAACCAAGAGGTTAAGGTTGTTAATTCGTTAAAAGCGCCTTCTGAACTTGTTCGTTACAAGATTGCTCAATTGAACCGAATGGAGAATAATCTTCCGCGTTCAAAAGCGCTACGTTTGGCTAAAAGAATTCGCCCGATTATGTCCGCCGCATCAATTGACAAACTGCGGCTTGGGTTACACGGTAAACCTGACGGCACAAAATTTTGGGTTGAAGGCGGCGGAATTTTTTACACCAGCTACATTAAGTGCGCCGTTCCGTTGGTAAAGGCGGAAAACTTGGAAAAAGTGACGGAAATTGTTACTTATCACGGCTGCGCATCATGCGGAAGTATTGCCCCATCGGTGTATGAGGTGTTGGCGCAAATTCCGGAAAGTCTTAGAAATGTGGTTACCGCATTTGAACTTTACGCTGACGCAACCTCATGGTTTGACGTTTACAATGCAGAGCTTGACAGGCATGTGCTCAACTGCATTTTGTACCGCGGCGAGGTTCCTGCAAAAGTGGCTTCAAGGTCGGTTTTGTGGTAATTACCACACTGTTGTTACTCCCGATAGTTTACGCTATCGGGAGTTTTGCTTTTAAACTATCCTAATGGTCAGATTAAAAACTTAATTATCGCTATTTATATTGTTTTTTGCCTCAAGCGAACAGCTTAAAGGCTTGGTTAATTTGTTTGAAAGGAAACATTATGAAACAGAGTTATGATAATAAAAAATCGGGCGCAGCGTGGAAAACTGAAAATAAAGCCTCACCAGGCAAAGGCTGCGGTTGCGGCTGCAACAAAATGGACGATGATGATGAAGATGAAGTTGTTGAAATTGAAACCGCAGAATGGACTTCAAAATAAAGCAATATTCTGATTGCGCCTTAAAAAGCCGGAAAACTACCGGCTTTTTTGTTTGAGTAAAGCTTTATTAATTATTTAATGCTTTAATATAGCCATAATTTGGCTGTGAAAATTGTTAAGGTGGATGCAATGCTCAGAATTTTTTGCAAAAAAGCGTTGTTTTTTGTTTTAAGTTATGCGTTGACAATGGCAACATTGGTCAGCACAACAGAGGCATATATGCGCCCGCTTCCACCGGATGATTTCGGTTCAATGTACAGAATGGCGGCACGCGGCGATGTTGTTTCATTGCATGAAGCGGTGAGCCGCGGGTTGAATATTGACGCGGTAAACGCTGACGGCGATACCGGCGTTTGCGTGGCGGTAAAGCGACGCGATGCCAAAGCTTACAACACCTTCAGAGCTGCCGGCGCTTCAGGTTCTCCGCCTTGCCGATGGAATATTTCGCATTGGGACAGTTTTATTGATTCAGCACCGGTACGAGCCT
>CALETM010000262.1 GCA_937920765.1 uncultured Alphaproteobacteria bacterium
AGTAGGTGACCATTATACGCAGGCCCAAGGGCGCTCTATGGTAGAGATGCTAGGCGTATTAGCAATAATCGGGGTGCTGAGCGTCGGTGCAATTGCCGGTTACTCCAAAGCTATGATGAAATATAAGCTAAATAAACACGCTGAACAAATGAACACGCTAATCAACGCCGTAGCCCGTAACGTGCATAGCTTTGACACTCTTTCGGCTAACGGCTCGCCAAACGTTTTAACCCCTATCTTTATAAAAATGGGTGAAATTCCGCAAGAGATGATTAAGCCAGACACCAATAACTTTATTTATGATATTTTCGGGCAACACTGGAAGATATTTATATCTTCAACAAATACCTTTATCTTTTTAACTTCATGGTTTGAAAACGGTTCATCATTTTTATCTTCATCTTCACCGGATAGCTTAGCAATCTGTCAAAATATTGTAACTACCGCTAAAGAAAATTCAGATAGTATATTTGCAATTGCGACCACTACTTCCAACTCCGATTCCAGTCTTGAAGGCGATGACGCAACCTCTCATTATTTATTCGGCGATAACTATTGTTCTGCTGATAGAAGATGCCTTAAAAACTTAACCTTAGATGACATTTACACAACTTGTTCAGAGCATGTAAAAGGCGGCAAAGCGGCATTTCAACTTATGTGGAGACGCAATTAACCGCACACAAAAACCCGCCGATTTTGCAACCGGCGGGTTTTTGCTTAATCGTTATTACAAAATTACATATTCAATACGATTGTAACCGGCTGAAATTACGTTAATTTTGAATCCGGCAATTTCAATATCTTCTTGATCAAACGGGAATGTATATTCTTCCGCAACCGGCTCTTCGCCGAATGTGGTATAAGTAAATCTCATAAGACCGTCTTCAACGCCGTTATAGCGCAATTCATAACCTGACAAAACCTCTGTTGTTTCAGAACGGGTATTAACCACCGGTGTAAAGGTAACATCATCAGGTTCAACAAAGAACTCAATATCCAAAATAGCCAAACGCCCGTCAACAATACGACCGATATGGTTATAAATACTGCCGTCGCCATCTACCAACAAAATATCACTGCCTTTATTTTCACGAACCAGCATATATTGTTGATTATTTAATGAAACCTCACCGAATGCCTCATAATTGCCGTTCTTTTTAATAAACATCGGGGTATAACTTGAGCTTAAAACCGCATCTTTATTAACGGTTAAAACTTCAGAAGCATAAAAATCAGTGCGTCTGGTTTTACTAAATAACATAACATCGTTTAATTTGGTAACCAAAACCTGATTACGCTCAATTTTATCTTCAGTAACCGTTTTGCTTTCAGTTAAATATTCTTCACCTTGTTTGGCATCGTAATAAAAAATTTTTTCAGTTTGCCAAACCTGAAAGATTTTGTTACGTCCGCTAAAAATATCCATATTTCCGGCGTAAACACAAGCCGCAAGCATAGAAACCGATAACATTGCTACAATTTTTTTCATAGGAATAATCTCTTTTTTAGTGTTTAAACATCTGCATAAATGTAATATAACTTGATTTGGTAAATAAAATGATAACAAACGGAGAAAATATGAACAACAATTTTTCAAGCTGTATTTTAGTTAAATTTGCCCCTCAACTTACTACCCCGCCCGAACTTGCCGACTTTTTAGACGAATATTTCGGCGTTACCGCATGCAATTATACCGATGACGGCATGGAAGAATATGTCGGTTATGCCGACACCTCTTTCAAAGTTGAAAATTTAACTGCTGCCGCAAAGGCTCAAAACATTTCCTTGCCGCCGTTTACCGCTGAAAAGCTTGAAAACAAAAATTGGCTGACTGCCAACGTTATTAAATTTGCTCCGGTCGAAGTGGCGGATTTTTGCATTTACGGCGTACATGAACTGCAGGCTCCTCAAACCGATAAGCTTGCTATTAAAATTTATGCCGCCACCGCGTTCGGCTCCTCACACCAAACCACCCGTTGCTGTCTGCAGGCTATCAGCGACTTAAATGCTCTGCACGCACCGCATCAAAAAATTTTAGACATCGGCACCGGCTCCGGAATTCTCTCGCTTGCCTGCGCCAAGCTTTGGGCTAAAGATAATCCGCAAATTATTGCCGGCGATATTGATATTGAAGCCGTTAATGTTACCACGCAAAACGCCTTTGACAACAATTTGGAACAATTTTTACAAGTTACGCAAAGCGATGGTTATCAGGCGGAGCTGATTACGCAAAACGCTCCGTACGATATTATTATGGCTAACATTTTAGCCCGTCCCTTAATTGAAATGGCGCCGAATTTAGCTGAAAACTTAAAAACCGGCGGCTATTGCATTTTATCCGGATTTGTTGAAGACCAAATTGATTGGGTGGTATCCGCTCATCAAAAAGAAGGGCTGTCGCTCGTTAAAACCTACCAAATTGACAACTGGCGCGCCGTTATTATGGAGAAACAAGCATGAAATTAACTGACTTGCAACAACACTTAAAACAAAAAAACTTGCCCGCTTATTTACTCACCCGCAACAATATGTTTTGGGGAGAAGATGTTTTGCCGTCTGAAAATAAGATTATGGAATTAAGCGGTTTTACCGGTTCTGCCGCAACCATGCTGATAACTCCGCAAAATGCATGGTTACTGGTCGACGGACGCTATTCCATTCAGGCTCAAAACGAAACCGACGCCTCGCAAATCACGGTGGTTGACAGCACCGACGGGCTTAATGACGTGCTCAATTTGTGTAAACAAAACAATATTGATAAGCTCGCGTATAATCCGTGGTGTCTGCCGGTTTCCGCCGTTAATTTTATTAAACGGACTTCCTTACTTACATTAATTGCCGAGCCTGATTTAATCTGCGGAATTTTAAGCGATGAACCGGTAAACGTATTTATTCATGATGTTAAATATTGCGGAAAAACAGCTGAAGAAAAATGCCATGAGGTTGCCAACGCTTTTAGCGATTCTGCCGACGCTATGCTGCTTTGCAATCCGGCACAAGTTTCATGGTTGCTTAACTTACGCTCGCACACTCTGCCCGACACGCCGATTTTGCGCGCTTTTGCGCTTTTGCACCGCAACGGCAAGGCTTTTGCTTATGCCGATAACTGCAACTTCAGCGGCATAAAACAAATGGCTGATTTGTTTGCCGATTTGCAATTGTTATCGGGCAAAAAGCTTGCCATAGACCTTCACACCACTCCGCAATATATTTTTGATAAGCTTCATAATATTAAAACCGTTCAGCTGCAATCCAATCCGTTGCTTGAATTAAAACTTAACAAAAACCCCACTGAATTGGAAGGTTTTCGCAATGCGCATATTCGTGACGGAATTGCCGTAACCAAATTTTTATATTGGCTTGAACAAAATCGGCACGGGCTGCACGAACTTGACGTTGTGGAAAAATTAAAACAATTCCGGCAAAAGCAAAACTTATTTTTTTCCGACAGTTTCGGCACTATTGCCGCAAGCGCTGCCAATGCCGCGATTGTGCATTATCAACCGAACGGCACACACAACGCTCCGTTAAACAACAATTCTGTTTTGTTGCTTGACAGCGGCGCCCAATATTTTGACGGCACGACCGATGTTACTCGCACCATTGCGCTCGGCACCCCGCCGGAAGAAATTAAAACAGCCTTCACCGAAGTTCTGAAAGCTCACATTGCTTTGGCAAGCGCTGTTTTTCCTGAAAACACACCTGCTTCGGCGCTTGACGCCGTTTGCCGCGCGCCGCTGTGGAAATCCGGCAAATATTATCGTCACGGCACCGGACACAGCGTCGGACACTTTTCTGATGTGCACGAGTCGCCGTTCGGGCTTAGCCCGCGCTGCCATATGCCGATAAAAGAAAATTATATTACATCAATTGAACCGGGGGTTTATTTTGAGGGCAAATTCGGTATCCGAATTGAAAACTTAGCCTATGCCGCAAAAGCGGAATACGAAGGATTTTTACAATTCAAAAACCTAACCTTAATACCTATTGATAAACGCCTGATTAATCCATATATGTTAAGCGTAGGGGAACAGAGCTGGCTTAATAGTTACCACCGACAAGTGTTTAGCTGTTTGGCTCCTTATATGAATGCTGCTGAAAAAGAGTGGCTTTGCAAAGCTTGTTCCCCTCTTTGATTTATAATCAAATCAGTTAAGGAGGCAAAATTGAAAACGTTTTTAACTTTTATTTTTTGCCTCCTTACTTTTTGCGTTCATGCGCAACCCGCCTTTGAGGGTAATTACCCCGCCAGTCAGCCTCTGGCGGAATATTTTAACGCCGAAACCGGCAACCGCAACAAATCGCTCATTTATATATTTTACAACAACGAGGGAATTTGCGACAAATGCGCGCAAACAATTGAGCTTACGGAACAAATTTTTAATCAGTTTTACAACGGCATCTACAATTTATTTGTAATAAACTATGCGGAAGACAATGAATATAATTTTGCCGCCGCATACCAACTGTATGAACCGCTTGCAATTGTGCTGGTTAAAATAAATAACGGTGAGCAAATAGGGTATGAAAAAATAGCCAATCCTCAACAAATGCTGATAATCGGCTATGATTACACTGATTTTTTAACCCAAAAAATCAACAATTTTTTAGGCGAAGATTAAATTTTTTGCCATTTGATACGCAAACGGGCAAGCTCGCGCCCATCGGTTAATGCAACAACAGTGTGGAGCGAAATGCAGCCATCCATTTGAGTTTTAACTTCAACTTCTTCGCCTAAATGGCATTCTTTTTTAAAGGCAATTTCCATCTCTTGTGGAAAATGCTCATCTCTGAACACGTGGTCAACCGCTTCGCTTGCCCACAGAGGATAAACGGCGTTATTAACATGTTTATTAATGTCTATATCATCAAAGCGCACGACAAAACGGCGAATACAGTCTGCATTTTCAGGTTCCGGCAATTTCGGAAAATCAGTTACCAAAGTGCGCTCATTAATCACGGTATATTGAGGTAAATGCTCTTTTAACGAAACCGGACGCTTACGAGCAAAATCAATCAAAACCCATTGGCTTGAAGCGGCAATAATCATATTGCCTTGCTCATCATACACGCCGAAGTCACGTACAGCGCCGATTTTCTTTTCTTCCGAGGGCCATGTAACAATTTTAATATTTTCATGTAAAGTCGGTAGGCGCTTAATTTGCAAGTGATAATTAGAACCAACCCACGCCAAGCCATGCTGCAAGCAAAACTCAAGCCCCAAATGCAAATCTGAGGCGTGAGAGTCGGCCATATCCTGTAAAATGTTCATCAAAGTCAAAATTCGCAAATTGCGGTTTTTATCGCATTCATAAGTGCGAATATTATATTCTTTAATAAACTTTTCCATTTTTAATGACCTTAAAATAAAGAGATGTTTTGCTCTTCTTCAGCAACTGCCGCAAGTTTAATTTGCTCAAAACGCGAAAGCAACTTGTTTTTGTAACGCAAGCCGCGCGCCGGAACTTTAGAGTGATACGCCATTGCCGCTTTTTGCCAACTGCCTTGCTTTTTATAAAGTTTGCTCAAAAATTTTGCGCTGTATTCCATATTTTTGTCAGGATTAAAAGCGTCATCAAGGCTGGCAAAAGCCTTTTTATGGTATTTTAAATTAACCTGCATACAGCCGACATCAATGCTTTCGACGCCTTCAGATTGCAATTGTTTAACTTTGGCAATAGCCGCTTCTTTGGTTTTAAACCGATACCCTTTGCCGTTTACGTTAATGGTCCACGGCCATGAAACAAAGCGCCCTTCTTCATAATTCCAGTTGCCGGTTTCAACACTTGAAATTGTCTGCAACAAATGATCTTTAATATCGTATTTTTCTTCCATTCGCGCAGCCGAAAGCGAACACAATTCCGAAACATCTGCCTCAATCGGCATAGATGCGTCTGTTTTATATTCTTTTTGAGCTTTAAGAGGGTGCACGATAACTAAAGAAATAACCAATAAAAAAAGTATTCTTCTCAGCACGATAAAAAGTTATCCTATATTTCCCTTTATAAGCAAAAAGCTTCCCTCCTTTGCGGATTTCCGCTTTACCTGTCTCTTATACACATCTCCGAGCCCACGAGACGCTACGCTATCTCGT
>CALETM010000263.1 GCA_937920765.1 uncultured Alphaproteobacteria bacterium
ATAAAGTAGCAAATTTGTCCCACCTGGATTATCGGGTCAAGCCCGATAATGACAGTGAGTTTGAGGAGATTTTTAATATGAAATCATATTTCAGCCGCTTTTTACACCGCACTCTGTCACACTCCGGTATAAGAGAGGTGTTCACCTCTTCTTTGTCACTCTCCGACTTGATCGGAGAGTCCAGGTCAAATAAAGTAGCAAATTTGTCCCACCTGGATTATCGGGTCAAGCCCGATAATGACAACATAGGGGAGGACACTCCGATCAAGTCGGAGTGTGACAGCCTGTGTGCAGGACGTAGCATGGTGGAGATGCTCGGCGTTCTGGCTATCATTGGAGTTTTAAGTGTCGGGGCGATTGCCGGCTATTCCAAGGCAATGTTCAAATATAAATTAAACAAGCAAACCGAACAGATAAACCAACTTTTTAACGGCATAACTCAATATTACCGCCAATTGAGTAACACTGAAAACTTACTGCCGATATTAAAAAAGTTAAACATCGTTCCGGTTGAGATGCTCAAGAATAATCCGTCATACATATTTGATGTTTTCAACAACAGTTTAATTGCAATCGTAGCTCCTTGCTATGACAACAACCCTGACACCTGTACCATACTGTATTACCATATCACGATAAACAACAATCAGGATATCGCCGTTTGCCGCAACATTATCAATACCGTTAAAGAAAATTCGTCCGACTTATATGTGGTTGAGCTTTTGGGGAACTGGGGGCAAGAGGGAGAAACTCAATATCTGTTTTCCGGTGATGCCTATTGCAGTAAGCTGGGAAGAAAATGCCTGAAAAACATATCTTTACACGATATGGAAGATATGTGCGTCAGCGGTAAAGGCAAAAACTATACACATTTAAAAGTTTGGTGGCGCTATTAACAGAAGCTATTTTTCTTCAACCGTAAAAATTTTTTCCGCGACAACCACATAGCCGTAAACCACGCGGTCGCCCTCGTTACGCAACGCTTTACGCTCCATTAAAAGCTTTTCAAAACCGTTCTTTTTCAAAAGCTTCAATACATAATCAGAAGAATGTACAAACCTACCGGACATAGTTAAAAAGTATTCATCACTGTTATAACTGTTTTCCGAAACGGTAAAAACAAACAGCCCTTTTTCCGCCAAAACCTTAATAGCCCCTTCAAAAACTTTTCTTAAATCGCCAAAATAGGTAAGCACATCACCGGCGGTTATCAGGTTAAATTTTTTATCCGTAGTATTGAAAAAGTTTATAATATCGTCATTCAAAAGCGAATCATAAACATATTTCTGTGCCGCCTGATTAAGCATTTTCTCCGACAAATCAACACCGGTAACCGTGCTCCAACCAATCACCGGCTTAACTTTTGCCGCGCATAATCCCGTGCCGCAACCGATATCCAAATATTGCACCGGACGCAAAATTTCTTTTTTAAACGTTGATTTCACCGCCTCTGCCAAATATGAGGGCACCTGATATTCCAAACTTTCCAAAGTGTCATCAAAATCAGGGGCAAAAGTATCAAAAATCTTTTTAACATAGCCGGAATCGGCTTGTTTTACCTGTTTTTCATTCAAAATGGCATTAGCCATATACGCAACTTCTTTATTATCCGGAAACGCGTTTATCCAACGCTCGGCATATTTAGCGGCAAGCGCGCTTCCTTTTTCATCAGCGCACTCATAAAGCAAATACCCGAAATTAACATGCTGATCTTCTTGAGCGTCGCCGGCAAATACCACCGCATTCCAACCGGTTTCAAGCGCTTTTTCCCAATTTTCGGTTTTTTGATACATACGGCTGAGCGAGGTATAAATCCACGGGTTATCCTGCCGCATATCCACCGCTTGCAACAAACTTTTTTCCGCCTTTTCATACTTGCCGAGCTCAATGTACGAGTTGCCTAAAATAATGTAAGCGTCAACGCTTGACGGATAAAGTTTAAGAGCCTTTTCGGCATAATCAATCGCCTTAACATAGCGGGTTAAATCATAACAGGTGTTTGCCATATTAATTACGGCAATATAACTTGCGTTGTTGGCGTTATAAACCTGCTCATAATAGCTTAATGCCAAATCATAATCGCCGCGGCAATAGGCAATATTGCCCAAATTAAGCAAAGCGGAAGCGTTATCCGGAAAACTTTTCAAAATCCGCATTGAAAACTTTTCTGAATTTTTATAATCACCGTTATGATAGTAAATATTAGAGAGCGCCACCAATGAAGTAACTGAAACCGGATTAAGTCGCGAGGCATTTTTATAAAACGCAATTGCTTTGTCGCTTTCACCCATTGCATCAAAACAGTTGCCGCAAAAAATAGAATATTTTTCGGTTTTCGGACTTTTTTGATACAACGACAAAAAAATATCCAACGCTTCCGGATATTTTTGCTCGCGATATAAAGATGTTGCTTTTTGTTCCAGATTGCTCAAAACAGCCTCCGTATTAAAACTGAACGGAGTATACACTATTTTAGACGAAAAAGAAACATTTAAA
>CALETM010000264.1 GCA_937920765.1 uncultured Alphaproteobacteria bacterium
CAATTATCTTAACCATTATGGTAACGATAGTGGCTTTTTTTATTATTGCCATTGTTGCCGATGAAGTAATTAAAAAAATTGCTGCCTTTCGCATGGCAAAGCTATCTGATAGCGACTTGCGAAAATACAGCATTGATAAGACCAATCCGTATATTTACGGAATTTATGCGCACGCTCTTAATAAAGAGCTTAAAAAGCGCTTCGGCTCTGTAAAGTAATAAAAATCACCCTCAAGCTTTTAACGGCATGAGGGTGATGCTGTTTTAAATTAATATTTATTCCATTTCAGCCAAACGGCGAGCCTGATCTTCAGTAACCAAAGCCTCGATAATTTCGCCCAAAGCCTCTCCGGAAACAACTTCGTCAAGTTTATACAAAGTAAGGTTAATGCGGTGGTCGGTAACGCGCCCCTGCGGGTAGTTGTAGGTGCGGATGCGTTCACTGCGGTCGCCGCTGCCGACTTGAGTTTTACGCTTTTCGGCATAGTTGGCGTCAATACTTTCTTTTTGCATATCATACAATTTGGCGCGCAGGTGATTCATGGCTTTTTCGCGATTTTTGAATTGTGAGCGGTCGTCTTGGCATTGTACCACTACGCCGGTCGGAATATGGGTGATGCGAACAGCTGATTCTGTTTTGTTTACGTGTTGTCCGCCGGCGCCTGATGAACGGTAAACATCAACTTTTAAATCAGCCGGATTAATATATAAGTCAACTTCTTCAATTTCAGGCAAAACGGCAACGGTAGCGGCAGAGGTATGAACACGGCCTTGTGACTCTGTTACCGGAACGCGCTGTACGCGGTGGGCGCCGGATTCAAATTTGAGCTTGGCAAACACGTCTTTGCCGGTAATTTTGGCAGAGGCTTCTTTATAGCCGCCCAAGCCGTTTTCATTGGCGTCCAAAACCTCAAACTTCCAACCTTGTTTTTGTGAATAGCGTTGATACATTTCAAATAAAACGGCGGCAAACAAAGCGGCCTCATCGCCGCCGGTGCCGGCGCGAACCTCCAAAATGGCGTTCTTTTCGTCATCTTCCGATTTCGGCAACAGTAAAATTTTAATTTCATGCTCCATTTCGGGGAGTTTTTCTTTTAGCTCGTAATATTCGCTTTCAGCCATTTCGCGCATTTCTTTATCAAGCGACGAATCGTCCATCATCTGCTTGGCGTCGTTTAAATTGGCGGCGGTATGCTGATATTTTTTTATAGCCTCAACCACCGGTGTCAGCAATGAAAGCTCTTTGTTGAGCTTAACAAGCTCATCAGAAGATACGTTTCCGGTTAAGAGCGATTCAATTTCTTCATGGCGACGAACCACACCGTCAAGTTTTTCTTCAAAATTCATTTTAAATTTCCTTCAATAAATTATTGATGGCAACAACTTTTTGTTCACCGCTGTCTAAATCTTTGATAGTGACATTGCCGTCGGCAAATTCGTCGGAGCCGATAATCACAGCCTTAAAAGCGTTGGCTTTGTTGGCTTTTATCATGCGTTTTTTGATGTTTCCGCTGTAACCGTGTTCAACTCGGAAGCCGGCTTTGCGTAAATCATAAGCAATTTTTAAGGCGGTTTCGGCCATGTCTTCGCCAACCGGAATTACGGCAATCGGACGGGCAGGCTCAATATCAGATTCAAGTAACATGGAAAGACGTTCAACCCCGCAAGCCCAGCCGATACCGGCAACTTCACCGCCGCCCATTTGAGCAACCAAACCGTCATATCTGCCGCCGGCAAGCACGGTGCCTTGCGCGCCGAGTTTGTCGGTGGTAAGTTCAAAAACGGTGTGAGAATAGTAGTCTAAGCCGCGAACCAAGCGGTTGTTTACGCGATATTTAATATTTAATAAATCAAGACCTTGCAGAACAGCCTTAAAGAAAGCCGCCGATTCATCATTTAAGCTGTCGGCATATAAAGGAGCGTCGGCAATAACCGCTTTATCGCACTCTTCTTTAGAATCTAAAATACGCAGCGGATTTTTAGTCAGTCGATTTTTGCTGTCTTCCGATAATTCATCATAATGCTGCTGTAAATAATTTACCAATTTTTCACGGTAAGCATCGCGACTGGCGGCATCGCCTAAAGAGTTAATTTCAACCGTAACCGCACCGGCAAGGCCGAGTTTTTCAAGGAACTCATAAGCCATGGCGATAACTTCAATATCGGCTTGCGGCGAGGCAACGCCCAGCATTTCAACCCCGAACTGAGTAAATTGGCGCTGTCTGCCTTTTTGCGGCCGTTCATAACGGAACATCGGTCCCTGATAGTAAAGTTTAACCGGCAAATTTTGCTGCATACCTTCAGAAATAAATGAGCGCACAACGCCGGCAGTGCCTTCAGGACGCAGAGTTAAACTTTCGCCACCGCGGTCTTGGAAACAGTACATTTCTTTGGTTACAATGTCAGACGTATCGCCCAAATTGCGCGAAAATACTTCAGTAAATTCGAAAATCGGGGTTTCAATTTCTTCAAAACCGTATTTTTCAACTACTTCGGAGGCGGTAGCAATAACTTTTTTAATTTTTCTTTTGGCGGTACCATATAAATCATAAGTCCCGCGTACATTTTGTAATTTTGCCATATTTTTTTCCTAATTTATTTAAACAAAGAAACGGCACAGAAAATCTGAGCCATTTCTTAAAAAGAGAACAATGCTAATGGTTTAAAAATTTATCAAGCGCGATACCGGTTTGTTTGCGCGGACCGGCAACTTTGGTCAATACTCCGTCAATATACACATCAACATTGTAATAACGTCCGACTGATAAAATTAAACCGGTTTTATCAGGCACATTATATACATATCCTTTGGGTTTAATGCCGGTGTCATAAACTTTTTGGTCATCACGCACTTCAAACCATGATTCGCCGTTAAATTTAATTACCACGCGGTTTTCCGGTTCTGTTTGCAGTTTTTCTTCGGCTTGCGGTTCTTCAGTATAACTTTCTTCCGATACGGTTATTTGATTATCAGTAGCCGGAGCTTCAGATTCTGGAGATGCAATAATTTCATCAATAACAATCGGATTTTCCGCAATATTATTAGAGATTTGCTCTTCTTCAGCCACGACAGGGTCGTTGAGAACATCAACTGTCGGGAGCTCAGTTTTTTTATGGTTGCAACTCAGCAGCAGCCAAATAAGATAAATCAGCAGTACTGCGCAGATGCCGATTAAAATTTGACGCTTATTGGGAATGGTCAATTTGGTGTGTTTATCAATTACATTTTTGCTTTTTTTTGCGGTATCAACGGTTTTCTGCGGCAAGGCCTCAGCTTTGTAGCATTGAACAATACGATCGGCGTTAAGGCCTAAGTATTCAGCGTATGAACGAACAAATCCGGTGCCGTAAGGAATGGGCGGAAGTTCTTTAAAATCGCTCTCTTCAATAGCTTTAATGTAAATTTTGCGAATGCATAAAGCTTTTGATACCGCGTCTAAAGATTTTTTTTGGTTCAAACGCGTGTATTTTAAAAACATACCGACGGTAGTTGCTTCTTCAGAAGAATCTGGTGTTTTTTCAGTTTGTTTTTCCAATTTTTTAGTATCCTTAAATAAAATTTTTTACATTAAAACACACTTTTTATCAGATTGCAATACCATGATCATGCGCATAAGCAGATAATTGCGGGCGCAGGGTGCGTTTAGGTGATTTGAGCAGAGTTTGAACATAATCGGTAATATCTTGAACACGCAACGTGCGGACCATTTTTTTTACATTACCGAATGCCGAGCCTGTCATTGAGAGCCTTCTGAACCCTAATCCGATTAGAACCATTGCCTCTATCGGCGTACCGGCCATTTCGCCGCATACCGAGCATGGAACGCCGGCGGCATCGGCTTTATTGATTATTTGTTTTAAGGCGCGCAAAAAGGGTGCGGATAAAACATCGTAGCGGTCAGTAATACGAGGATTGCCACGGTCGCATGCAAACATAAACTGCGCCAAATCATTGGTGCCGATAGAAATAAAATCGGCATATTTTAGCACATCATCAAGCTGAAAAATAATTGACGGAACTTCAATCATCAACCCGACATTGATTTTAGAAGGCATTGCCTCGCCTTTTTTTCGCTCTTTATCAACTTCAATCATTAAAGTTTCTTTTGCGTCTAAAAATTCTTCAAGACTTGAAATCATCGGGAACATAATGTTGAGTTCTTTGCCGGCGGTCACCTTTAAAAATGATTTGAGCTGTTGGCGCAAAATGGCGCGGCGGTCAAGTGTAATGCGAATTGAGCGCCAGCCGATTGCCGGATTGTTTTCTTTCATATCGCCCCAATAAGGCAAAAGCTTGTCAGAGCCGACATCTAAACTGCGGAAGATAACTTTTTTATTGCCGGCTTTAGACATAAGCTTTTGATAAAAGTTTACCTGTTGGGCAACATCGGGCATAGTTTCAGATGACATAAACGGAATTTCGGTACGGTATAAACCGATGCCGTCGCATTTGGTAGAATCGATATAATCAAAGTCAAAATCAAGTCCGACGTTAATGTTCAAACTGATGCGTATGCCGTCAAGAGTTTTGCTTGAGAATCGGCGCAATTGTTTCAGTTGCTCAAGCAACAAAGTCATATTTTTTTGTTTTGACTTAAATTTTTGCACAATATCATCGGGAGGGTTGATATAAACAAAACCCTCTTCGCCATTAATACCGAGCAGTTCGCCGTCTTTAACGTCTTTAAAAATGCCGTTTATTTTTGCCACAACCGGAATGTTTAGGGCTTTGGCAACAATGGCAACATGCATGGTCGGCGTGCCTTCTTCCAAAATCAGGCCGCGGATTTTTTTGTAGTCATAATCCATTAAATCAGCCGGACCCATGGTTTGCGCCACAATGATAATGTCTTGCTCTTTATTTATTTGGTTTAATTTTTTTTCATCGCCGCTTAAAAACATACGCAGGCGGTCGGCAACATCGCGCAAGTCATGTAAACGCTCTTTTAAGTATATATCGCTGCTGCCCGAAAGGCGATTCCACATATCCTCATAAGCGCGTTCAACTGCCGCGTCGGCGGTTAAACCGCCGGCGATATTATTTGATATTTTACGATACCAGCCTTTATCGCGCGCAAACATACGGTAGGTTTCTAAAATGTCGGTGTGCTCGCCGATGCCGAGCTGCGCGGCATTGAATTTTTCATCAAGGCTTTTGTTCATTTTTTCTTTGGCGTCTTCAAGGCGGGCAAGCTCTTTGTTAATATCTTCGGCAAAAATTTCAGTCACGGCCTGACGACGACGGTGCACAACCGCGCTGCCGATGCCGTATCCTTTATTTAACACAATTCCTTTAAGGTGGTCTTTTAATCGTAAACCTCTTGATTTAATATATTTCTTTTTATAGGCAATCATTTCTTCAGAAGAAAGGGTTGCGGTTAAAAACATGGCAACGGTTTCAAGAGCTTCAATATCGGTTTGCGAATAAGAGTGTTCTTGTTTATGAGCGATAGCAATTGTTCCGTAGGTGCGGCTCCAACGCAAGAGCGGCGCGCCTAAAGCCGATTTAAATGCGCGCTCGTTTTTACCGGCTTCTTGCTCAGCGGTTTCGGAATATGACAAGGTTTGGCGGGTGGCGGCAATTTCGCCGATAAACCCTTCGCCATAACGAATATTATGTTTGCATTGATTTTCAGCCAAACCGGCGCCGCATAAAAATTCAAGATAGTTGTCATCAACCGTAACATAACAAACGGCGGCGTCGGCATTAAAGCCTTTTGTCAAAATGCGCATAAATTTTTCAAGCCGTTCCGACGGATCCTGATTTTCAGGGATAGCCTGAACTTGTTTCAAAATTTCCATTGCGGTATTTTCAATGTTTGTTTGCATCTTGCCTCTGATAAAAGAAAAATTATGCTTGTGCTTTATTTATATTCTTTATATTCTGTTTCAGCAAGTATAAATCTTAATTTATAAGGAGCAAAAATGGCTAATAATTATAAACGCGGCGATAAAGATACCCGTCCATGGGGCACGTGGGAAGTTTTAGATTGCGGCGAAACTTTTTGTGTTAAAAAAATTTGTGTTACTCCGCATAACAAACTATCTTTACAACTGCACCACCACCGCGGCGAGCATTGGATTATTGTAAAAGGCGAGGCCAAAGTTACTTTGGGTGAAGATTTGTTGGTGCGTAAGCAGGACGAATCGGTTTATATTCCGGTAAACACCAAGCACCGAATCCAAAACGATACCGAATCCGATGTCGAATTTATTGAAGTTCAGACCGGCGATAAGCTTGATGAAAACGATATTGTGCGGTTTGAAGATATTTACGGCCGCGTTTAACAGGTTTTGAAACCGGAGAGCAAAATCTCCGGTTTTTTATTGTGCATAAGTTTGTTAAAAACTCATTTCGTGATTGCGAATCTGTAAAAGTTAAATAATAGTTAATAAGAAAATTAACCTAACTTTAAGGATTTGAAATGGATTTTGAAACAGACTATGTAACCGCGCAAACAGATAATATTGTTATTTCGGCGTGTCAGGCGTTTTTGGAAGAAGACGATGAAAACGCGTGCGGTTATTATTTGCGGATTGAAAATAATTCAGATGACCGAATCCAAATTTTAGGCAAGAACTTTAATATTACCGATGACCGCGGCAACAGTTATTATGATAACACCGCCGGTTTTAAGGGCGAGTTGCCGGAACTGGAGCCGGGCGAATATTTTGAATTTTCAACCAGCGCCCCGATATTTGCGGCGCAAGCCGTTCTGTATGGCAGTTTTCAAATTATGAATGAACGCCAAAACCAAATTAAAAGCATTAGAATTCCGCCGGTATCATTAATCGGCAATACGGAAGTGTATACAACGCTTAATTAAAACAGTTCTTGTTGAACGTTAGTGTTTAAAATTTTCATTGCTTCTTTTACAATAGGGATTGAAACCGCTCTTTTACAAGCAAGCGATATGGCGTCGATTTCTGCCACCAGCTTTTGCGCGTATGAAAAAGAGCGCTGCATATTTTGTATAATGTAATTTAGCACTTCCGGTGAAATCATTATTTGCCGATCATTAAATAATTTTACAATTAAAGCCGTAAGCATAGTGTCGTCAGGCTCGCCGATAGCAATGCTCGGAACGGCATTTAAGCGCGAACGCAAATCAGGCAATTTGAAATACATGCGGGCAGGCGCTTGTTCTGCCGTAAACAATATATAGCCCCCCTCGTTTTGATAGAGGTTAAACAAGTGAAATAAGGCTTCATTGTCGGTTTTTGGAGTTAAATTTTCAACAACTAAGCACGGATTGTCGCGGTGAATTCTTTCTGCATTGCGTGAATTAACGGCAGTAGCCTGAATAATCTGCACCGGAATCGGCGGCTCACAACAAGCGGCAACGTGTTCGGCAAACACGTGCGCCAAATGCGATTTTCCGCAGCCTTCGGGGCCGTATAACACAATGGCAAAGAACGGCCAATCGGGCCACCTTTCAACCATATTTAAGGCTTCAATATTGCAATCGGCCGCCATAAAGTCGTCGCGTCCAAAATCAGTACGCGGCTTAAATTTTAATGGAAATTGTCTTATTTTTAAATTTACGGTATTCATTTTTAACTGTTTAACAACTCAAAAACTTTTTTAGTTAAATCGCCAAGGCTGTATGGCTTAGCGATAAATTCAAATTCTTCCGAACCGTTAAGTTCGCGGCGGGCAATTTCTTCTGAGTATCCTGAGGCTAAAATTATTTTTATGTCAGGATATATTTGTTTTACCTCTTTGGCTAAATCTGCGCCGCTCATGCCGGGCATTACCATATCGGTAATCATCAAATTAAATTTGTCGCCTTTATTTAATAAATCTAGGGCGGTTTCGGCACAGTTGCAAGGGGTAACTTCAAACCCTTTGCGCTTTAGGGCTCTAAAGCCGAATGTGCGGACAGAATCTTCATCTTCAACAAATAAAATTTTTACTTCTTGCGGATTAATCCCGCTATTGCGGTTGTGGTCAAGCGCAGATACATTAAGCCCGAAAATTATTTTAGGAGTTTCGGCCGCCGGTGAAGTTAATACCGGAATCGGAGCTCCGCTTTCAGGCTGAGCCGTTTTAGGCTCGTCGTCAGCGGTGGCAAAGCGCGGCAGATAAATTGAAAAAATAGTGCCTTGCCCGACTGAGCTTTTTACTTTAATAAAGCCTTCGGTTTGGCGAACAATACCATAAACCATAGCCAGGCCTAATCCGGTACCGGAGCCTACAATATTCTTTTTGGTAGAGAAAAACGGCTCAAAAATGCGATTTAAATTTTCAGGAGGAATGCCGCAACCGGTATCTGATACGTCAATAACCACAAAGTCGCCGGCGGCAATGGCATCGGCTCCGAATAAATAAGGTTCGGTTAAGGTTTCAGTATGGGTGGAAATTTTTAAAGTGCCTTTGCTGTGCATGGCGTCGCGGGCATTAACCGCCAAATTAATAATAACCTGAGAAAGCTGTACAGGGTCAACCTTAACATAGCCTAAATCAGTTCCGTGGTTAAACTCAAGCTTAATATTTTCGCCGATAGTGCGCTTGAGCATCGGGTGTAAGTCGGTTAAACTTTCGGTGATGTCGGTTTTTTTAGGTTTGAGAGGCTGCTTGCGCGAAAAGGCCAAAAGCTGACGCACCAAAGCGGTGGCGCGGTTGGCGTTTTGCTTTATTTGCGAAAGGTCGGCAAACGAGGGGTCGCCAACGCCGTGGCGCTGCAGCAATAAATCACAGAAGCCTATCATAGCGGTGAGCAAATTGTTAAAATCATGCGCAATGCCGCCGGCAAGTTGTCCCATAGCCTGCATTTTTTGGGCTTGAGCAAACCGCTGCTCTAAGTTTTTTTGTTCTGTGGTGTCGGTTAAATATAAAATTAAGCCGTCAAGAGTTTCTGTTTCGCATAAAATGCGGCGCTGCGGAGCAATATAAATATGGATATTTTTGCCGGACTGTAAAGTTGCTTCGGTTTGGGTGAGCTCGCGGTTTTGCGGGTTTTGGGTAAATTTACCGTGTTCGGTTTGTAAAAGCTTTATAGTTTCGGCAGGCAAAAAGTCGGCAAGATTTAAATTTTCTTTATTGTCGGCCGGAGCTTCTAAAATTTCGGTTGCTTTATTATTGGCGAGAAACGCATGATTATCAGCATTGCAGAATACAATTCCGTATGGCGATGAATTAAACAGCCAATCGGTTTTATCGAGGGCATAATTTAATTGTTCGCGTAAATCGGCGTCATTAGGCAGATTTTTTAAGGTAATGCCTCTGATTTTGATTTTGTCATCATCTTTAAAATTGTTTTGCAGCACATAAATTTGCGAAGTTTCATCATCTGCCGTCTTAAAAAGACCGAATCCGACAAATGATGGTTTGCGAGAGTTTAAAATGCCGGTATCATGCACAAGTAAGTCTTTTAATGATTTTCCGATTAAATTTTCCTTAGCTGATAACAGCTGAGCGGCAAAAGTTTCATTTACGTATTCAATGTTATGCTCAGAATCGGCAATATAAATACCGATGGGCATTTGATTAATAAAAGTATGAAGTTTTTTACGTTCTTCCTCAAAAGTTTTTTCCATGTTTTGCGCGGCGGTAATATCTTTAAGCGACCAGAAAAAGTAAGTTTCTTTTTCAATTTTTTTAATGGAAAATTCTTCTTCAAAAATATCAGTCTTTTTTAAATATACCGGCTTAACCATAATGC
>CALETM010000265.1 GCA_937920765.1 uncultured Alphaproteobacteria bacterium
GAGACAGTTATAACGCCTTGTAAATGCTTTACATTTATCTTTATTTTGGTATAACTTTAATATCTGCTTGCAAAACTTTTAACTCTGGGGCATTGTATTATAAATTTAAGTTGAGGGTTTATATAATGGATTTTTATAAAGCTAAATCAAAAGCCAAAAAAATCAGACAGCAACGCAGTTTGCTGTTTGGCTATGCCATTGTGGTTACAGCCGGTTTTTTTGTTTCGCTCTATGCTAATGTGGAGGCTTCAACGCCGAAAAATGTAGAATTAGCTAAAGTTGCCGCTGATGAAGTTATTGATTATGATTCGGAAATTGCCGCGTCAGATGATTTGAAAGCTGATGAAAACAGCTTTGCAATTGCGCAAGATGCTGATTTTGATGCAGATACTGATGGAGCGGAAACTATTGCCGATGCCGCAATAAATGAATCTGCCGAACAAAGCGAATCTGTGGCTCAAGCTGAAAATGAACCGGAAAATGAAAACCCGTTACAAGTTAATGAAGAGATTGTAACCGTGGCAAAAGGCGATAGCTTTATCGGGATTTTAACCAAAATGGGGCTTGATTATTCAAAAGCTACCGATATTTATACCACGCTTAAAAAAGTTTATGATGCCCGCCATATTAAAGTAGGGCAAGATTTGCAAATTACCTCAACATTTGATACGCAAAGCGCGCAATTGGCCTCCATTGATAAAATTGTGATTGAGCCGGTTAGCGGAACCCGCTATATTGTTGAAAAAAATGATGAAGGCAAGTATTCGGCTCATACCGAACAAGATAGTTTAACCGATGAAGTTAAAACCATCAGCGGGGTTGTGAACGGCAGTTTGGTTGGGGCAATGCGCGGAGCCGGCGTTCCTTCAAATATTGTGGGTAATTTTATCAATATTTTTTCATTCAGTGTTGATTTCAGACGCGATATGCGTTCGGGTGATGAGTTTGAAGTGCGTTATGAACGCCAACTTGCTCCGGACGGTACCGTGGTTAAAACCGGTGAAATTATTTATGCGGCTTTAAAATTACGCAATGATAAAATTGAACTATACCGCTTTAAGGATAAAGATGGCACGGTTGATTATTATACCGAAAAAGGAATCGCGCTCAAAAAGTCGCTTGACCGTAAGCCGATGGAATTTAAGCGGGCGCGTATTTCATCACGTTTCGGGCGTCGTTTTCATCCGATTTTAAAAACCTATAAGCGCCATGACGGAGTTGACTATGCAGCCCCGACCGGAAGCAAGGTTTATGCCAGTGCCGACGGAGTGGTTACCATGTCTAAATGGTACGGCGGGTACGGCAATTTTGTTAAAATCCGCCATAACTCTGAATATTCAACCGGATACGGGCACTTAAAGTCATTTGCCAAAGGAATCCGTCCCGGAGTCAGAGTTAAACAAGGGCAGGTGATTGCTTATGTCGGCAATACCGGACGTTCAACCGGCCCGCACCTACACTTTGAGGTGATTAAAAACGGCGTTAAAGTCGATCCGCTAAAAGTTAAAGCCGCGACCGGTGAAAATTTGAGCGGCTCTAAACTCACGGCGTTTAAGAAGACCGTGGCAGAAATTAAAGCTTTGTCAAATCAACCTAAAGAAATTGCTGCCAGCTCGCAAGCTGATGAAATCGGCAATATGATTGATAAAATTGACGC
Organism: uncultured Alphaproteobacteria bacterium; assembly: GCA_937920765.1. Lineage (GTDB taxonomy): Bacteria > Pseudomonadota > Alphaproteobacteria > RF32 > CAG-239 > CAAFZY01. Next base: position 1,658 of record CALETM010000265.1, read on the forward strand.
CAAACCTGAAAATATTTAAACTTAAACAACTTACTTTAATCTAGGAGAACAGCTATGGAATTAAAAGGTTCAAAAACCGAACAAAATTTAAAAGACGCTTTTGCCGGCGAATCTCAAGCCCGCAATAAGTACACTTATTATGCCTCAAAGGCTAAAAAAGAAGGCTACAATATTATTGCCGAAAAGTTTGAGCAGACTGCCAACAATGAAAAAGAGCATGCCAAGCTTTGGTTTAAGCTTTTGCATGACGGTGAAGTTCCTTCAACTATTGAAAACCTTAAAGACGCTGCTGCCGGTGAAAATTATGAATGGACCGATATGTATGCCCGTATGGCCAAAGAAGCTGAAGAAGAAGGCTTTACCAAAATTGCTTATTTGTTTGAGCAGGTTGGCAAAATTGAAAAAGGGCATGAAGAAAGATACCAAGCCTTGTTAGATTCTTTGTGCGAAGGTAAAATTTTTGAACGCCCGACCAAAGTTATTTGGGAATGCGCAAATTGCGGTCATAGAATTGAAAGCCCGAAAGCTCCGGAAAAATGTCCGGTATGCAATCACCCGCAAGCATACTTCTTTGAATTGCAAGAAAAGTTTTAGTCTTGATTTGCTTAAAAATGCTCCGATATTTTGGTATCGGAGCTTTTTTATGCCTAATCTTTAATTTTGTACTGGATATTAAACGAACAGCCTTTTTTATCAGCGCAAAGTTGGCAAATGTTGTATATATCGTTTTTGGATAAATCTTTTAAGCATTTATTGCTTTTTAAACATTTGGCATTGCCCATAATATAAAGAGGTGTGTTAGTATCATCATCATTAGTTTGCCAAAAATTTATATGGTCAAGTTGTTCGGCAAAAGCTTTGGAAGTTTCAATAATATTGTTGCAAATGTCAAAATTTTGATATGTGTCAGTTATGTTAATATGAAGGTTGGTATACGCGCAGGTTGGCGAACAGGCGTTGGTGTATATTCCGTAACGCAGTCCGAACGCATCATAAAGATTAATACTGTTATCTTTAATCATCTCTTGCGGAATTTCACCGAGTTTTTTGAAATAGGGTACATAGCTTATGACTTGACTTGGGCTTCTTAATAAATCTTTGTAACGATACATGGCGTTTAACAGCCAGCTGATTTGTTCTGCCTGCTTATTGAGCTTGTACTTGCTCATCGCCTTGGAATAACCGGCAATTGCCCCGACGCTTAAAACGCCTATTATCGCTAATACGCCTAACATTTCCACCATAGAACGCCCGGTGCTCGCGTCTAGCGGGCACCTACTTGGAATTTTGTCGCTCGTGTACCTTTTTGTGTACAAGTCGCTCCAAAATCCCGTCGTATCTGCCGCACTATCCGCAAGCTTAGATAATATATTTTGGATAAACATCAAAAATCTCCTCAAATTGTTAAA
>CALETM010000266.1 GCA_937920765.1 uncultured Alphaproteobacteria bacterium
ATATAAACTTGATTTTAAAAAGCAAGCTCAAAATATTTTATTTACTTATGCCGCAAATTTTGTATATATATGTCTATTATGAAAATAAATACAACTCCGATAGTCAGCGTGGTTATACCGATATTTAAGCATTCCCCCGCGCAGTTAATCAGAGCCATAAACAGCATATTATCCCAAACCTTAACTGACTTTGAATTTATTATCATTGACGGCAACCCGAACGGCAACAGCGAAAAAATTATCCGCCGATTTGCCGATTGCCGCATTAAATATTTTAAAACCATCGAATACATTAATTGTCTTAATTTAGGCATCGGCAAAAGCCGCGGCAAATATATTGCCCGCATGGAATCTATTGCAAGTCATTGCGGGGTTAATATTTATACTTCTTTTGTTTATTTCCGAACTTATTTTGCCTTTGATGTTAAACAGACAATAAAAAAATGGCAAAATTTACGTTCACCGTAAAAAACGAGCGTTTTTGCGGTCAAAAATATAAAGTTTTACAAATTTTCGGCATCAGAATAAAACTGAAAGCTAAAAAGTAATCAGTCATAGCCTATCAAAATAAAAAAAACCGCTTGACTTAAAAAGCTTATTATTATAAAGGTGGGACAGGCACATATATTGCCTTTGTTGCGTATACTGTGGGCCCTTAGCTCAGTTGGTTAGAGCAGACCGCTCATAACGGCCCGGTCGTTGGTTCAAGTCCATCAGGGCCCACCATAAAAACCACTCTTCTTGTAGGAGTGGTTTTTTTATTATTTAAAATTCAGCTTGATGTTTTAGGCTTAACATAGTATATGCTTATATACAACTTATGCACAGCGCTGACTCGTAAATATTGCAAAAAAAAAACGCGAGCTAAAATCTTTTCAAATGCAATAATTTGAGGAGATTTTTTATCATGATAAAAAAATTTGCTAATTTATTCAACCTGGATTATCGGGTCAAGCCCGATAATGACAGAAAGGGGAAGGACGTATCGTTCAAGCCCGATAATGACAACATAGAGAATGTTGGTCGGTCTATGGTGGAAATGCTTGGCGTTTTAGCAATTATTGGTGTCTTATCGGTCGGCGCGATTGCCGGATACAGCAAGGCGATGATGAAATATCGGCTCAATAAGCAAGCGGACCAACTCAGCTGGTTATTAAACGTATTATACCGCTATAAAGATATGTTCGGACACAGTAAAGGCTACTTTGTGCCTTACTTAAAAACACTTAATGAAATTCCGCAAGAGATGATTAAAGCTAATGACAGCCATATTTATGATACTTTCGGATTTTTATACTACATAAATACCGATAACTGCACTGATGAATTTTGCAGTGTATCCACTCTTTTTATTCAGTCGCCGAGTAATTACAAAAACTTTGATGTTTGCCATAATATTTTTGAAACGGCAAAGGCTTTTTCAGCGCAACTTTATTATTTTGGTTCTTGGTCCGGCGAATACGGCGGGTTAGATTACCTTTATGGGGACAGTTACTGCTCGTCAGTTCGTAAATGCCTAAAAGATTTAAGCAAAAATGATATGTATGAAATTTGTAAAAACTGTGCCGAAAAAAGCTGTAATTTTTATTTTAAATATCAAATTCAAGCCTAGGCATAAAAAACACCCGTGGCCTTATAGACGAACGGGTGTTAAAAATTGCGCGACTTACTCAGCTGACCGGCTTTGTCGGGTCAATGTAAATCGGAATCACATACGTTGGTTGCGCAGTTGCCTCTGTATAATCAGGCATGCTGTCATTGCAGATTTCATCGGCGACAGATTCGACGGAATAAGTAAGAACATCGCGGACGCAACTTTGCTTATTACCAAGCTCATCTAAAAGCTCGCGTTTTTCAACATATTCTTCCGTCGCTTCAAGCTTATTATTGGCTTTAAAACGAGCGTCGTACCTGTTGACCAGATCGTCCAAACTTTTAAGCGTGCCGATGCCGAGTTTTTTCTGCCATTTGCGAAGAATATAGTACATTTCGCAATATTCACTGATGCTTACCTTTTCATATCCCGACAACACAGCGATACCTAAAGCAAGCGCTTTTTGAGGTTGCATTTCTGCTTCAATCAATTTTTCAATTATATCCATATCCATAAAAA
>CALETM010000267.1 GCA_937920765.1 uncultured Alphaproteobacteria bacterium
AAAAAAAAACGCGAGCTAAAATCTTCTCAAAACCAACTTTTTGAGGAGATTTTAGCTATGAAATCATATTTTAGCCGCTTTTTATACCACACTCTGTCATATTCGGGCTTGACCCGAATATCCAGGTCAAATAAATTTGCTAATTGTTTAGACCTGGACACTCCGATCAAGTCGGAGTGTGACACTGTAGGTGCGAACACCGCCACCTGCCAAGGTCGTTCTATGGTCGAGATGCTCGGTGTACTTGCGATTATCGGCGTCCTGTCCGTCGGGGCGATAGCCGGTTACTCTAAGGCAATGATGAAGTATAAGCTCAACAAGCATGCCGAAGCGGTTAATATGCTGATTAATAATTCACTTATGCTGAAAGACAAAGTCATCTCCGGCACAAACATGCCAAATATTTTAGAAAAGACCAATTCATTGCCGGACGGCATATATCGTTCCGGCTCTTTATATTTATACGACCGCTATTTTAATGTTCCGATGTATATTTATTGGAGCACAAACCCTTACGACGGCACATACGGCGGCATACAATTTAAATTTCCGGCATCATCAGAAGGACGCGAAATTTGCCGCAACATTGTAATTGCCGCCAAAGAAAACGCCGCCAATTTATGGCAAGTTGAAGTCGGTAAAAAAGATTCGCTTGATGAAACAGGTGAATATTATGTCGGACACTTATTTGGCGATGCTTTTTGCTCAGAAAAGCAGAGAAACTGTCTGCGTGATTTAGACTTAGATAAAATCGACAAGCTCTGCTCCTCCTGCGTTGTCGGCACTTGCAATATTTATACTTTGTGGAGAAGATAAACAACCTTGCAAGCAGGAGCCCGTTGAAACAGGCATAAAAAACCCTGCGGATAGTGAGGCAGATGCGACGGGGTTTTGGAACGTAGTGTACAAATAGTTACATGAGTGACAAAACCCCTAGCAGATGCCCGCTAGACGCAGGGTTTAATTTAGGCTTCAAATTTTTCAGCCCTCAACACCACTCCTCCGTCAACGCCGATAATTCTGACTTTATCGCCTTTTTTAAGAGGCGCGTTAATTTCGACGAGCCAAACGGTGTCGCCGACTTTGGCTTTGGAGCGCCCGTCGGTTACATCTTCGGTTAAGTTATAAACCTTGCCGATGTAGGCGCCGGCCATATCGTTAAGATACTTGTATTTTTCCGGCACTTTGGTTTTGTTGATAATTTTGGCGTATACAAACCAACCTATACCGGCAAACAAGGCGGAAATAACAGCAAACCAAACCAAAGTTTCCGTTGCGGTAAGCGTGCAAAAAGTAACGATTGCACCCATTACAAAAGCGGCAAAACCGAACCAGATTAAATAAGTTCCCGGAACAAAAAATTCAAGCAAAACAAATATCAGGCCTAATGTAAACCAGCCAAGATATGTCATTTGCGTAATGTAGTTAAAAATTTCCATTTTGTTATCCTTGCCATATGCTCACGACCGCGCCAAACGCGGCCGTGATTTTAATAGGTTATTTTTTCTTATCGCTCATAACTTCTTTAGCAATTTCAGCAATGCCGGCAAGCGATGAAGCAACATTGGTAACATCGGTCGGCAGCATCAAAAGCTTTTGATTCGGCGATGTTATAATGCCTTGCAAAGCCTCAATATATTTTTGACCCAAAAAGTAATTTAAGGCTTGCGGATTGCCGTCATGAATAGCTTTTGAAACCATTTCAGTAGCATTAGCCTCTGCCTGCGCCAAACGCTCACGGGCTTCAGCCTCGCGGAAAGCAGCTTCTTTTTGCGCTTCAGCCGCTAAAATAACAGCCTGTTTCTCACCTTCCGCCTTCAAAATTTCAGACTGGCGAATACCTTCCGCCTCAAGCACGCTGGCGCGTTTGTCGCGCTCTGCCTTCATTTGGCGGGCCATAGAATCAATCAAATCTGCAGGCGGCTGAATATCTTTAATTTCAACACGGGTAACCTTAACACCCCATGGAACAGTAGCCTCATCAACCACTGAAAGCAGCTGATGATTAATGGTATCGCGTTGTGAAAGCAACTCGTCCATTTCCATGCTGCCCATAACCGTACGAATATTAGTCATAATCAAATTTAAGATAGCAGCGTCTAAATTTTTAACCTGATAAGCCGCATTAACCGCGTTTTGAATCTGGAAAAACAGCACGCCGTCAACTCTGACCATGGCGTTATCTTTGGTAATAACATCTTGCGACGGAACATCTAAAACCTGTTCCATACGGTTTACTTTAGCCCCGATTTTTTCCACAATCGGCAGCATCAAATGAAACCCCGGTTCCATAGTGCGGGTAAAACGGCCGAAACTTTCAACCGTGTATTCATACCCTTGGCGGACAATAACCACTGATGAAATTAAAACCACCAGTACCACAACCAGTAAAACAATAGCCAACTCCATAATAAAAACTCCTCATATTAAGTTGCAAACACTGTTATTTTGGCAGTGAATTATGCTTTTATCAAGACGAAACATCAACTTATTTACAACTATTTGTTGGAGAAATTTGCACAATTTTTAAAATTTTTATGCAACAAATCTTGACAAAAAACATAATTTGTATATGATTATGCTGTCGTTGAACATTTACAAAGGAGTTCTCAATGAATGAAAACGATGTAAATGCCTCTACTTTCAAAAGAGTGTCAGAAAAGCTGCACGCAAAAAATTCGCAAAATACAAGCTCCAATGACACTTTCGCCAATGCTGTAAGATGGTATTCGGAAAATCTGATTCAGCAAGGTGTAGAAAAAGGCATTATGCCTGCTGCGAGGAAAGACGAGCTGGTAGAAGCTACAATCAACAGCTTTAAGGTTATTTGCAGCGGCAACAATAACTCTGCAAAAGAGCACATTCAAAAAGATTACAGTGCTTATTTACAAAAAAAATTACAATAAGGCAGAGTCGCATAAATTGCGTATTTCCGATAAAAAGCACCCGTGCACGGGTGCTTTTTTTATTTTCCTAAAGGTGCCGAAACGTGGCATAATGACAAAAAATCCGCCTTATAAACCGCACCCCCCAAAACTCGGACAGTTCATGCGGGAGTTTTTTTGGTGCTCTGAAAAGAAACGCTAAGTAAAAAAGCAAGTAACCTTGCTTTTTTATCTGCAAGTTCTTTGGAACATCTTAATGAGCAAGGAAAGCGACAGCGCCCGCGGCGAGTTTAGATGCCTAAGGGATAGTCCTTTCAGGTTATCAAAAAACTCCCTTGCGGGAGTTTTTTTGGTGCTCTGAAAAGAAACGCTAAGTAAAAAAGCAAGTAAC
>CALETM010000268.1 GCA_937920765.1 uncultured Alphaproteobacteria bacterium
AGCGGTCGGAATGGTTATTTTGCGGTTAATCGGTTGTGCGGTGCGGTCGTTAATAACCCATTCTTCCAATAATTTTTTATTGGCAAAAACTTTAATCTTGCGCTCGCCGCCCTGCACAAACAACAGCTTAAAGCTAATGTTTATGTAAATGTTTTCAGCTGAGGTTTTCGGCAGGGTAAAGGATAACTCGTCAAGCCAAATACTGCCGAATGATGTATCTGAAAATGAGGCGTATTTTTTTATTTCAAGCGGTTCGGTTATATTTTTCCCGTACGGTGAATATTGATTATAAAGCGGAGTAAATGTATAACGCGTGCGGTTAAATTCATTGTATTCGGCAGCCATTTTTTTAAGCTCGGTATCAAAATTGTTTCCGTATTTGGCATATAAAGTGGGTTTATCGGCAAATAAAGAATATCCGAGTCCGAACTGTCCGCCGAATTGAATGCCTAAAGCCTCTAAAATGGTTGCCGGCAAATCAACGGTGGTCCAAGCCTGATTGTTTGTTTTTTTAGTAATTGCCGGATTTATAATCATATTGAAAATATGCCGGTCGGAAAATTGCGGATAGAGGTCGTTGCCGCCGGTTTTAGTATGATCGCCCATAACCACGACGGTGGTGTTTTTGTAAAAATCTTGTTCTTTCAGCCAATTAATAAAATCAGCCGCCATAACATCGGCGCAAGCAACGGTATCAAGTTGGCTGTTGCCGGTTTGACGGCATTGTTTATCAATATAAAAATCAGGCGCGTGCGTGTCAACGGTCAGCATTGCAAAAATAAACGGCTTGCCTTTAGCGGTAATTTCAGGAAGGCGCTGTTTGGCAAGAGCGTACAACGCGCTGTCGCGAAATCCCCATGAGTTGCCTTGACGCTGTTTCAAATTTAAGCCAAAGCGCGATTCCAATTCGTAAGTTCCGACTACGTCATTAAATCCGTGCGAGCTGAAAAAAGTGCCGGTTTGAGTAAAATCAAGCGGGGCGCCTTTCATAAAATACGTGTCATACCCGTTTTGTTCCAAAATTTGAGGGTAGCAGGTCAGACGCGGTAAAAAGTTGTTAAAAGTGGTAAAATCTTTATTGTTGAATAATTTATACGGAACGCCGCAATAGCTTGCCACCATGGCGGCAATGGTATAATCTTGCCCGTCTAATTGATGAAAGTTGCTGAAAAATATATTTTCATCTGCCAGCCGGCTTAAATTAGGCAGTAAATTTTTACCGACCAAAACAGGATTTTCATATTCGCTTTCCAGCGATTCCATATGCAAAACAATTAAATTGCGTTTGTGTTCCGGAAAAATAAAAGTATCGTCCGTCGGATTATGGTATTCTTTGGCGTAAATGTCAGAATAAGTGTTTTGGTTGATAATATATTGAACAAGCTGCAACTTGTAGACCGGATAAGCAAGGCAAAGCAAAATAATCAGCCAAATATAGCGTGTCTTTTTTAAGCATCCTGCCAAAAGGGCTGCGGTGATTATTGCCGGTATAAAGGCAAACAGCACATATCCGCGCATAACCTCACGGGCAATACTGTTGTCGGTGTCGGTTGCGTTGGCCAAAATTTGTTCAATATAAACATTGCCCCATATCAGGTTGGTACGTATCATTGCCAACAGTATAAATATTGCCGAACCAAGCAGTATGGTTAAAGCGGTGTCGAAAAATAATTGTTTGATTTTCAGCATAATTACTCCGCAAGATTTTTAATTTTTAAGACAATTTCATCAAACATGGCATAAGTTAAAACGCCGGTGTTGATGTTGTAGCGTGAGGTGTGGTACGAATCAACGAGTATTAATCCGTTATTAAGCGTGTGTACCGCTCCGTGGGTAAATTTATATTCTGATTGTTTAATTCCTAAAACCCTAAGTACGGCATTATGCGAAACCACGCCGAGTGATAAAATGATTTTTAGCTTCGGCATGGCTTTTATTTCCGCGCTTAAAAATTTTCCGCAGGTTTTTGCCTCGTCACCGCATACTTTGTTTTGCGGAGGAACGCAACGCACGGCGTTGGTAACCCGCACATTGACAAGTTCAAACCCGTCATCTTTCTTTTTTTGATAATCACCTTTGGCAAATCCGAATTTTTTTAATGCCGGATACAGCACATCGCCGGCATAATCGTTGGTAAACGGACGATTTGTTTGGTTGGCGCCGTTAAGCCCCGGAGCCATACCCACTACCAAAATTTGCGCATCAAGCGAGCCGAACGGCTCAACCGGTCCGTTATAATAGGTCGGAAATTTTTGTTTGTTTTGCAATCGGAACTGTACCAAACGCGGGCATAAAAAGCAATTGCCGTCAGGGGGACAAAACGTCATAATTCACCCCAATTGTTAATTTTTTATATTGTTAGCACAAAAAAAATAAGCCTGCACTATTTAAAATCATTTTTTGCAGAATATATACACGCCGTAAGTACTGTCTCTTATACACATCTCCGAGCCCACGAGACGCTACGCTATCTCGT
>CALETM010000269.1 GCA_937920765.1 uncultured Alphaproteobacteria bacterium
CTATTTTAAATTAAATCGGTTGGTATAGCGCAGCTCAGACAGCGTATTTTCAGCTTTATCAAACGCATAACCGACTTCAGAGCATCGATGCGCATCATCGCTTATAACCAGCGGAATCTTTTTGTTGATAATTTTTAGCAAAAAATTATGACAAGGAAAGAAATCATCAGATTTACGCAAACCTTTGGTGCTTAACTCAGTTGCCATATTGTTTTTAGCAAGAGCATTGATAATTTCATCATAATCTGCATTATACAAACTTTGATTATAACCTTTTACTTTGCGAACATAATCAATATGGGCCAAAAAATTAAACAACCCGCTATTAACCGCGCGTTTTACGGTTTGAAGATGACGATGAACATACACTTCCATCGGTTCGGGCTTTTCATTTTCAGGCAATGAGTTATAACAGCTTATATCAAGCAGATATTCACCATCTTCACTCAAGAAAAAATGATTACCGGTCAACATATAATCATAATCAAGCTGTTTACGAAAATTTTCAAACTCTGTTTGCCAACTTTCATAAGTAAAATAATCAACTTCATAACCAACACTGACTTTTAATGAAGGATATTTACGCGCCGTCAAACGAACCTCTTTAGCATGATTATTAAACTTTATCAGAGCCTCATCAAAGCTATCATAGGCAATATTGGTCTGGTTATGAGCTCTTAAAAATTCATAGTATGGAACTTTTTTAATATTTTTATGGATAATCATATGGTCCGAAATACCAATTTCAGCCCAGCCGAGATTAACCGCTTGAGCAAGCATTGCATCAATTGTATCTGCACCGTCAGAAAAAACCGTATGAGTATGATAACTAAATTTTTGCATTTATTTACTCTTTAAATATCCTAAAATAGCCGTGATTGCCGCAGGCGTAACACCGGTAATACGCGACGCCTCGCCTATAGTCGCCGGACGAATTTTACTTAACCTATCAACCATTTCACGCGATAAGCCACCGATTTGATGATAATCAATATCATCTCGCAGCCTTAAATTTTCATCTTTTTTGAAAACTTCAATATCTGCCAACTGACGCTTAATATAACCGGCATATCGAGATTCAATTTCAATCTGTTCATAAATTTTAGCATCAAATTTAGCAATTTCAGGAAACAATTTTAAAATTGATTCACGTGAAACATCATTGTAACTCATTAAATGATATGCAGTACGCTTTGAACTGTCGTGATTTACGGCAATTTCTGATTTTTCTAATGAATGATAATCTGTTTTTAAGCTTTGCGACAATTTACGCAGTTCATCAATCGCTTGTTTTTTAGCATTAAATACGCCGTATCTATAATCAGAAACACAACCAATATCATAGCCTTTGGCGGTCAAACGCATGTCGGCATTATCAGCGCGCAAATATAAGCGATATTCAGAGCGGGAAGTAAACATACGATACGGCTCATCAACACCTTTGGTAATTAAATCATCAACCATAACGCCGATATATCCTTCACTGCGGTCAACAACAAACTCCCTGCCCTCACCTTCAGCTTTTAAGGCAGCATTAATACCGGCAAGCAAACCTTGAGCCGCCGCTTCTTCATAACCGGTGGTTCCATTTATCTGCCCTGCTAAAAACAAACCGGAAGCCTTTTTAACTTCCAGGCAATGATTAAGTTCGCGCGGATCAACAAAATCATATTCTATTGCATAGGCAGGACGCAATATTTCAACATTCTCCAGCCCTTCCATCGTATGAATAAACTGCTCTTGCACATCAGCTGGTAATGAAGTTGAAATACCGTTCGGGTAAACAACATCAGTATTTAACCCTTCCGGTTCCAAAAAAATCTGATGACTGGTGCGGTCAGCAAATTTAACCAATTTATCTTCAATACTCGGACAATAGCGCGGTCCGACGCCGGTAATCAACCCCGAAAACAACGCGCATTTTGAAAAATTATCTCTGATTATTTTATGCGTGCGTTCATTAGTATGGGTTACATAGCACTTAATTTGCGGATTGGTAATTTTATCGGTTAAATAAGAGAAAGGCTCAGGATTTTCATCGCCGCACTGCTCAGCCAAAATACTCCAATTGATAGTTTTACCATTTAGCCGCGCCGGTGTGCCGGTCTTTAAGCGTCCGGTTTTTAAACCAAGTTGATTTAAATACGGTGTTATACCATTACAAGACACATCGTTCACACGTCCTCCGATTGAAGTTTGGTGTCCAACAAACATAATACCGTTTAAGAAAGTTCCGGTAGTTAAAACCACAGCTTTTGCCGCAATTTCAGTACCATCAGCAAGCTTAACACCGGTTATTTCCGGTTTACCGTCAACAATATTGGTAAGTAGCCCCTCAACTGCGGCTTCATACATATCCAAATTGTTTTGTTGCTGCAATGCTTCAAGCATATATTTTTTATACAAATCACGATCTGCCTGTGCTCGCGGCCCACGCACCGCCGGACCTTTAGAAGAGTTAAGCATTCTAAATTGAATACCTGCTTTATCAATAACTCTACCCATCAAACCATCAAGAGCATCAACTTCTCTGACCAAATGGCCTTTACCAAGACCACCGACAGCCGGATTGCACGACATTTCGCCGATAGTTGATATTTTATGTGTAATCAAGGCTGTATCGGCACCTGTCTCTTATACAC
>CALETM010000270.1 GCA_937920765.1 uncultured Alphaproteobacteria bacterium
TCGGCAGCGTCAGATGTGTATAAGAGACAGATTAGATATAGCATAATGCTGTGTATTTGCAATATAAAAATGAATTAAACCAACAAAAAAATGCATATAAGAGGTTCGTTGACGGCATATTTTTATCATTTTTTCTTAATTTAAATCTAAACAGCTTCAATTTTATATTTTCCCATTCCCATAACAGCGCTTTTGCCTAAATGAAAATATTCACCCATTTTCAGATAAGGATACAGTTTTGTTAAATTACCATGCAATATAAAAGAACCCATAATGCCGCCTAAAGCAATGCTTTTTTCTTGTTTTGATGAATAACGTTTCCAATCAAACCAATGTAATGATGCCGATGATATTTCTGCATTTAGAATATCTGCTTTAACAGCATTAAAATCAATGCAAGGATAATCCGGCATATGATGTTGTGCTATATTTTTTTGCCTACGCAACAATGAAATCAAAAAATCTTGTGCAGTAAAGTCGTTTGGCACGACAGGGTGCCCGTGATGCTGTATTCGTAAAGGGGTTTGCAGAATAACTCGTATACTGGTAATATTTTTAATTTCAGGAATATCCATGCTGGTGTTTGGATAGTTTAATAAAGGATTTTCTAACTCAAAGTTATAGAGAATAAAATGCGAAGTGTCAGGCATAATTTGTTCAATTTTTATCAGCCTGGCTTGAGTTCTCTCTTTAGTAAAACCTAAATTGCCTACTTTTACCCATGCCAATATAACATACGATAACTTTTCAATTGCTTTTCCAAATAGTATACAGTTGAAAGAAAAGAGTTCTCCTTGTTTTATAATTTTATGTCCTAAGTCCATTGGTTCAATTATATATGGATTTGGAATTTCTTCATTTTTACCAGATGACACCTGCCCATTTTCAAATAAAGAGGCGTAAGGACACGTTTGCCTTGCGGCACAACCTTCGCATTGTTCTTGTTTTGCAAGGCATGAAACCCTCTTTAATGATTTACCAAATATGCCTCGTAATGTTGAACCGGCATAGATTGGAAAGTTCATATCTTGCAAAGCCTTAAAGGTTAAACGTAATTTTATTAAGGTGACCATTTTAGTTCTCTTTATATTGCTTTATATTGTATAATACACCAACCAAAAGGCATTGTTTGTATATTGTCATCGGCAAACCAGTATGTCGTTGCGTGGTCAGAATATTTAGGTTTTTGGCCTTTTTGCTGCATTATTTTAATTTTTCTGATTCCGTTAATGGTAACATTTTCGGCTCCGCCATGTTTGCCTATGCAAATAATAAACGTATTTGATGTTTTCGCGGCGGCTTCCAGATTGGAAAAAAACATTTCAGGAATATGGTGAATTTTTATCATATTATCTTTTTCTGCCAATAATCTTGAGAGGTAAAAATCGTTGCATGCTTTTTGGATAAGATCTATATCAAAGTACTTTGGCAGTTTTTTATCATTGGCTAAAATTAACTCACCGGTAAAAGCTGTGCCTGATGGAATAACTTCTATTCTGGTTTGAAGATTTTCATTTTCACGTAAAATTTGACGTTTTTTATTTTTTGCAGTGATAATTTTAGTTATAAAATTTTTTACAGGCCGTGAATCGCTGATTTTTAATTGGCAAAAAGGGTCATTAGTTGGATTAGTGTAATTGGCTAATTGTTTTTCATAGTCAATTCCTTTTTCATAATTAAATTTGTTTAGTTTTAAGGTGTTGTTGTAATAAGAAAGAACAGCTGTGCGAATGGCACCTTTTATTGATGATGCTGGAATGTAAGCAATGTCCTCTGCTGTACTTGAAATATTTCTTTCTATTTCAAAAAAGCTTTGTTCGTTTCTTTTAATGTATAAATTTCCGAATTTTTTTTCATAGACTTTTGCTATGTGGGGGCAGACAACGGCTTTTTTGTGTGCTTTAAAAATAATTTTGGAAATATTTTCCTTAAAAAATTTTTGTATAGCGGCAATATTTTCAGCCCCTCGAGCAACTTCTAACAGACGCCGTTTGTCAATTGGGCTTTGTGCTATTTGTGCGGGTGTAAATGTGTACAAAAAGTAAGATTTTTCTTTATTTGATTCGGTTTGCGGAAGCTCAATATCTGATTCGCAATTTAAACATATCCCATCGTCTTTAATTTTTTGATATGGGTTTTTATAATTGCACTCGGGACAGATGATGTATTCAGGTATAGTATTGGCTTTTTCGTTATCAATATCTGAAATCACATAATTACTGGGCTCAAAATTAGATGAAGCGCCAATGTGTACGGGTGAGCTAGTTGTTATTGAAAGGTTATAATGTTGCATTATTAGATTCCTCTGCTAAAATAGGAATTAAAGGCGCGTACCCTTGATAAACGGTTCTATTATCGGCCAAAGAGGTTCCGATAATTCCTTTGCCGGTAAAGAGGGGTTTTACGCTTTTATTGTTAAAAGTTAACACGGCCCCGGTATCAATGGTAATGACTGGCTTTTTAAATGGATTTTCGGATACGGCGTTAATGTTTCCATGACGTCCAAAACGCACAAAAATTTTATAAAAACAGTCGTTTGCCGATAGTAGCTCTGGCTGTGGAACACATGGAGACAGAGTCATAAACTTTGTATATGGGTATTTATCAATAGTTATTTCTTGTAAACTGCTGCAAATACTAAATTTGCCGCCGCCGGATGAAGCTTTTTTACCAAAGCCGGATAAACCTATATATGCAATAATTTTTTCAACTTCTAAGGATGAAAGTTTTGTTTCGTCAATAAGCATATAAATACTGAGCGCTGAATTGTAAACAGTTGGCGCAATTGTGTATGCCGAATATTTTCCGCCGCTGGCATGGTTGCTTTTTTGATTAATACGATTTGATGTTTTTAAGAAATCTTTTTTAAACTTAACTTCTTCAAAATAAGCTGTCATTTGCGAGGTTGGCAAAACGATATGGCTTTCAGGCAGCCAAACACGACGTTTAAGCTCTTTGCGATGTGATGCATCAGTTTCAGTAGTATCCTGAGTTGACTTAAAATATGTATATGGTAATGTCGGTTTAGGGAAGTACCCGCATGGAAACGCATCAGAAAATATAATGAACGGGCTGTTTTCAGTATATCCGTTTAAGCATGAGGCCAGTTTTTCGGAACCGAAGTATTCGGCCAATGTGCAGCAAAATAAACCAAAAAACATATCGCCTTTTATGGGAGTATAGAAAGTTCCTTGCGGTTGAATGTCTATTTTATACAGATTCATATTATTTC
>CALETM010000271.1 GCA_937920765.1 uncultured Alphaproteobacteria bacterium
GATAGCGTAGCGTCTCGTGGGCTCGGAGATGTGTATAAGAGACAGATTGTATACTGCGAACAATTAAGGAAATACTTTATAAACGGGAGTGCTTACCAATGGCAAAGAACGCTAACAATAAAATGGATTTGAATGAAGCTATTACGGTTTTACAAGGCGAAACAGTTGCAATGATGAAAGGTGTTGACGGCTTTTCACAGGGTAAAATTCAAGATGCCTTAAAAATCGTTAAAGAACAAGATCCAGACAACCCTATCTTGAAGGCTTATCTGCAGCAGATTGAAAACTTTGAAAAAGCTAACCATTTGCAGTCGAATGACGCTGAAGTTTACGCCCAAAATTCAAAAGACGCCGAATTCAGCTTAAATGGTTATACTTTTGACAAATTTGCCGCCGCCAAAGAAAATAAAGACATTGCCGGCTATATTAATAATGCCGAAGTTACCGACAGCGTAAGCGGCAAAGTTTTAGAAGATAAAGAGCGCAAAGACTATCTTAACCTGATTTTTGAAGGCGCCAAATTAAAGGCTGAAACCTCATTAAGCGGTAATGAAGATTTTGCCAAATTGAAAAAGGCCGAAAAAGTTAAAGCATTTAAGGCCGAAGTTAAAACCATATTCTTTGCTGATTTTGCCCGCACAGCCATTGCTTCCGAATTGGAAACTCCCACCACTTTAGAACAGCGCATCGGCTCCAAAGAATACAAGGCTTATATTATGCGCCAGTCGCAAAAAGCTTCGGAAGTTTTTCAAAAAATTGTCGACGGCGGCAAAAAGATTAAAATTAAAACCGACGCTATTTTGGCTTCATGCGCTGATACGGCGGCTCAAACCGAGCAATATATTAAAGGCTTAAGAATGAAAGCTCAGCAGGCTGCCGCCAATGCCGCACAATCGGCTAAAAGCGGTGTCCAAGCAGCTTCAGATAAAGCCCGCGACAGCTTTACCAAATTGGCTGACAACTTACAAAAAAAGAAAAACAAGTTTGAACAATTAGCTAACACAGTTTCAAAAAATCGTTATGAAATTTTCAAAAACATTAAAGGAAGTTTCAGTGATAACAAAATTAAATTGTTCGGCAATGTTGCCGCTAACGCCGCATTCGGTTATGTGACGGCGGCTGCCGCTTCCGGCGCGGTT
>CALETM010000272.1 GCA_937920765.1 uncultured Alphaproteobacteria bacterium
AGAGAGGTGTTCACCTCTTCTTTGTCACTCTCCGACTTGATCGGAGAGTCCAGGTCAAATAAAGTAGCAAATTTGTCCCACCTGGATTATCGGGTCAAGCCCGATAATGACAACATAGGGGTGAACGCATCGCTCAAGTTTGAGAATGACAGCTTGTGTGCAGGGCGGTCTATGGTGGAGATGTTAGGAGTATTAGCAATTATTGGCGTGCTTTCCGTCGGGGCGATTGCAGGGTACAGCAAAGCCATGTTTAAATATAAATTAAATAAGCACACTACTCAAATCGGCTATATTTTAGACTATATTATCGCCAACCAGGATCAACTGCGCAAATTACCTTATTATATGAAAAACACCTTAAACAAACTCGGCGTTGTTCCTGATGCTATGATAAAAGATAACTCAATGTACGCTTACGACGTTTTCAATTTCAAAATCTTACTTGAAAATCACTCTGCAAGCACAGGTAGCGGATATGCCTTAGGCATTGAAATCAGTAATAACAATCAAGCTTCGGGCATTTGCCGTAATTTAATAACTATGGCCAAAGCCAGAGCCGATGATATTTCATGGGTATATATTCAGCGCGGCGAAACAAACGGCAATATATCAAATTTAGCCGGCTACTACGGGAATAAAGCCATCGGAGCAAGCAATTATCTGCGCGATATGGATATGACCAAAACAGACAATGCCTGTAAAGTTTGCGATGAATCCACATTCTGCGAATTGTTTTTGCTTATCGGTTACAGCGTCGGATAGCAAGGCAGATACGACAAGGTTTTGGGACATAAAAAAGCTTGCGGATAGTGAGGCAGATACAACGGGGTTTTGGAACGTGGTGTACAAATAGCTACACGAGTGACAAAACCTCTAGTAGGTGCCCGCTAGACGCAAGCTTTAAGAGCCATCTGACCGTTTATTACACTTCATATCGAACCGCTTGACCAAGGTGGGCACCATATAATCAGACCACGATCTGAACAGTGACAGTTCCCTAATAATATAACGTTGGCTCGGATAGATCATGCGGATAAGACCTGACAGACAGCCCGTTTAATATAAATATATATTACAGATTTTCAACCTGATTTGCAAGAGTTTTTATCTCAACACTCAAGTTTTCCACAATTGCGGACAGTTCATTATCAAGCGCGGAATAATCAGGCTCAACCGGTTTCTCTACTATTTTTTCAACCGTTTGCACCACCGGTTTTTCAATTACTTTCTCCACTATTTTTTCAACCGGTTTTTCAACAATTTTTTCAACCGTTTGCACAATCGGCTCGGGAGTTCCGGCCGCTAACTTCTTTTTAGTTTCTGAAAGTTCATCTGCCATTAACAAGCCAACCATGGCAAGCAACATATTTTCATTGATATGACCGCCGCCGGCCGTCAGCATTCTGGCTTTTTCATCAAGCATACGAGCAAGGCTCATGGTATAAGCTTCCTGCCCGTTGTCACAAGCCACCGCGTATTCGCGTGAATTAATTGTTATTGTTATCTGAGCCATCTTCGTTTAACACCATATCAATTTTTTGGGTTACTGCCGCGGTTTTAGCCAAAACTTCCGCCACGGTTTTATTCAAATTTTCAAGACGAGCGTTTTTTTCCGTAACATTTTGCTTGTATGACATACGTTGCTGCCCAAGCGCATATTTTTTAGCCTCAAGCGCTTGTGTCAGACTTTTGAGCGAGGCTTGCATTTCATCAAACGCCTTCATCGTCCGGACTAATTTTTGCTTATCCATTGAGTTTTTACTTTCTTTTTTAAAAACGATACTGTATAGTTTTGCATAATAATAACCGGTTTATCAAATTTTACAAGAAGCAATCAAACATTATGCAAAAGTTTATTATAAAAATTTCAGAACCTGACGATTCGCTGTTAAACAACCCCGAATGCGAATGTTTTATTTTAAGTTCCGCGCTGCCGCAAGAATTTATGTTAAAATTTATTGCCGCCGCTAAAGAAAAAGATAAAATAGTTTTAGCCGAAAGCAGCGAACTCTGCGCGCGCCTTAATGCCGACGGCGTCTTGCTTGATTTATCAAAATCTGAAAATATTGCCGCCGATTATCAGGAACAAACAGCAGGATTAAAGCGTAAATTTATCGGCGTAATCAGCCGCAACCGCCGCCATGAGGCAATGCTTGTATCTGAATGCGAACCTGACTTTATCGCCTTCAGAGCATGGAAAGACGGCGCAGACAAAGTTAAAGAATTAACCGACTGGTATGAAGAGTTCTTTTTAATTCAGGCGGCGCTTATTCCGGTTGATGATGATTTAGATTTCAGCGCCTTTAAAACCGATTATATAATTTTAGATAGCAGAAAATATAAAATTTTTGTTGCCAAAAACTAAAGTTTAGAGTATGTTGCGCTCAAACCTTAAAATTTAATCATTTTTAAAATTGTAAATATGGAGATAAAACTATGAAACAACTCGCAGGATCAATCAAAATCGGTTGGGTTATTGAGTACAAAGGCAAACCGTGGACCATCACCAAAGCTTCACACATTAAACCGGGTAAAGGCGGCGCTTTTATGCAGGTTGAAATGAAAGCCGTTGAAGAAGGCACTAAAACCAATGAACGCTTCCGCACTGAAGATACCGTTGAAAAAATGATGGTTGAAGACAAAGACTGCCAATTTTTGTTTGAAGATTCCAACGGCTTAACCTTTATGGAAAATGAAACTTTTGAACAGTTCACCATGCCTTCAGACATTTTAGGCGATTCGCGCCCGTTTTTAACTGACGGTATGCCGGTTCGCATTGCTTACATTAACGAACGCCCGATTTCGGTTGAACTTCCGCTGCAGGTTGTTTGCACCGTTACTGAAACTGAACCGGTTGTTAAAGGTCAAACCGCCGCGTCATCATACAAGCCGGCCATTTTGGATAACGGCGTGCGCGTTATGGTTCCTCCGTTTATCAACACCGGCGATAAAATTGTTGTCGGCACCTCTGAAGCAAACTATGTTGAAAGAGCAAAATAATGGCTTACATTTCCCCATTGTTGACTGCTGTGGTCGGCGCGGTTAAAAAATCCGCCTCTTCCATGGACAGAGATTTCAGCGAGCTTGAACAGCTGCAAAATTCTGTTCGCGGCAACAAAAACTTTGTTTTCGGCACATACAGCCGTATTGAAAAAAACTTAAAGGCCGAATTGGCTAAAATTAAGCCAGACGCGCCGATATTTACCCCCAATGACAAAGTTGTCGGCGATTCGTATTTTGCCATCAGCCCGATTGAAGGCTTAATCAACTTTGCCCACGGAAACCCTGACTTTGCGGTTTCGGTCGCTTTGGTTGAAAACGGCGCTCTCATTTGCGCGGTTGTGTACAACCCCGCTCGCGACGAAACCTTCTTTGCCGAAAAAGGCAAAGGCGCTTATAAAGAAGGTTACCGCAACCACGAACGTTTGCGCGTTTCAGCGGTAAAAGAACTTGACGGAGCTTTAATTTCCGCCACCTCGTCTTATGCCGAAAATATTGCCGAGGCCTCAAAGCTTCACGCGCAAATTGCCGCAAAAACCGGCAACCTGCGCATCAGCGGCTGCATTGCTCAAGATTTGGCTTATATGGCAGGCGGTAAAGCTGACGCCGTTATCGGTCTTAACAACCATATTTGCAGTATTGCTGCCGGCATGTTGTTGGTTAAAGAGGCGGGCGGCTCGGTTCGCGCCGTTAAGCAAAAAGACATTCGCGT
>CALETM010000273.1 GCA_937920765.1 uncultured Alphaproteobacteria bacterium
TCAACGACTGATTTTAGAACTCACCCCGTGATTAAAAAAATCACGGGGTGTTTTTATACAACTTATGCACAGCGCTAATAAATTCCCATCCTGAGGAGGGGTGGCGGCGGAACGCCGACGGGGTGGTCTGTTTTGTTATGCTGAAAACTATATTTAATTTACGGATTTTGTGACAGAAAAACAAACATTTAAGATGTTGCCGGATACTGATGAAACCACCCCGCCTTCGTCACCCATCCATAGAGGGGAATTTTAACCCGCGGCTTTAAATACAACTTATGCACAGCATAGACTCGTAAATATTGCAAAAAAAAACGCGAGCTAAAATCTTCTTAAATGCAACAATTTGAGAGGATTTTTATTATGAAATCAGATTTTAGCCGCTTTTTACACCTTACTCTGTCATATTCGGGCTTGACCCGAATATCCAGGTGGAACAAATTTGCTAATTGGTTTGACCTGGACACTCCGGTCAAGCCGGAGTGTGACAGTATAAGGACAGACGCCGCCTGCCGTGGTCGGTCTATGGTAGAAATGCTTGGCGTTTTGGCGATAATCGGGGTTCTGTCCGTCGGGGCAATTGCAGGTTACTCTAAAGCCATGTTCAAGTATAAACTTAATAAACAAACCGAACAATTAAACACCGTGTTTAACGCAGTTGACCGCAACTTGCATTCATTTAACAATCTGAAAGTTGAAACCGGCGGCGCCATAGATATTACTTTATATTTTATCAAAATGGGTGAAATTCCGACGGAAATGATTAAAGAGAGCAATAATTATATTTTTGATATATTCAACAACAAAATATTCATCCGAAAAGAATACAGCGCTTCTGTTGCTGTATACGCCATATATATAGACAATGCTCTTTCCACTTCAAGCAACAATAATTTAGAGGCTTGTCAAAATATCATTACCATTGCCAAAGAACACGCCGATTCACTTTACCTATTATACGCATACAGCACAAACAGTAATAATCAGCCGGTATATACGCTTTATATGGGTGACAAATATTGTCGTGGCAATAACTGTATTCGTAATATAAACTTAGACGATATTTATAAAATATGCACTCAACATATCGGTAACAATCAAACCGGATTCACCATCAGATGGCCTGCATAAACAATTTCCTTTTTAAGAGAAATAACAGACACCATATTAATTCCACTCCTGAGGAGGGGTGGCGGCGATAGCCGGCGGGGTGGTGAATCGCTATGCCGAAAATTAGACTTAATTT
>CALETM010000274.1 GCA_937920765.1 uncultured Alphaproteobacteria bacterium
TATCCGCCGACATCCATGGACCAAACCATTAAGAAAAACCACAAGGTCATATAAAAATCATACGGATGATAAATAAATATATTGTGATAAATCCAAATTAAAGAGCCGACGCCGACCGCAATATACGGCACGCCTAAAGTCAGCAAATAACGATGTTTTTCTTTGCGAGCCTTAAACCATACATAAACGGAGGCGAGCACAATAGCAGACGCCACCACCACGGCGTCATAAACCAGCAACGACACCGCAACCGAAATTGCATAAGCGCTTAAATACGCTCCGGAAGCGCGATTAGGAATCATATTTGCCCACTCCCACGCAAGCAAAACGCCTACCACCAGCGCCAACACATCAACAAAGGGGTATCCGTGCCATAAAGCGCCGATAACCACCGGCAACATTACCAACGCCGTAATGGTGCGCTTTACAAACGAATTCATTTTTTTAGGCTCCTTTGATATTTTAAGCTTTGCCATATCTTCTCTCCCTTGTTTGATAATTTTCAATTATACTTTTAAATTCTTCTTTGGCAAAATCAGGCCACAGCGTTTTCGTAAAAAACAGCTCGCTGTACGCAATTTGCCATAACAAATAATTGCTGATACGCTGTTCGCCGCTGGTGCGAATCAACAAATCAGGATCAGGAATACCGCCAGTGTATAACACATCAGAAAAAGCTTGTTCATCAATATCTTTTAACTGCATATCGCCATTTTTTACGCGCTCCGCCAACTTTTTAGCAGCATTTACAATTTCTTGCCGCGAGCCGTAACTTAAAGCTATTTGTAAAACAAGGCTTTGGTTTTTAGCCGTATTTTGCTCCAGACGTTCCATTTTTTCGACAATATCGGCATCAAGCATGTATCTTTCGCCGATAAAACGGATTTTTACGTCGTTTTGTTCCAGTTCTTTAAAGTTTTTATCCAAATACTGCCTTAGCAACTGCATTAAAGCACCGACCTCTTCGGGACTGCGCTTCCAATTTTCGGTAGAAAAAGCATAAAGAGTAAAATATTTTACCCCAAACTCTTTTGCCGCTTTTGCAATTTGAACAACAACTTCCGCGCCTTTTTTATGTCCGGCGGTGCGCGGCAACCCGCGCTTTGTTGCCCAACGCCCGTTGCCGTCCATAATAACGGCAATATGATTTAACTGATTATGCGTCACTGCCCATTCCTATACCTGCATAATGTCTTTTTCTTTAGCGGCAAGCATTTCATCAATCTTGCGAACCGCTTCATCAGTTAATTTTTGCACTTCATTTTCAAATCTTTTTTCATCATCTTCAGAAATCAGATTATCTTTTTTGAGTTTTTTAATTTCATCTAAAGCATCACGGCGAATATTGCGGATAGCAACTTTATTTTGCTCACTGTATTTTCCGGCAACACGGCCGAGTTCTTTGCGGCGCTCTTCACTGAGCGGCGGAATCGGAATACGGATTAAAGTTCCGTCTGAAACCGGATTTAAGCCCAAATCAGATTCACGCAAAGCTTTTTCAACGCTTTTAGCCAAACTTTTATCCCAAACGCTTACCGACAAAGTGCGCGGGTCAGGAACATTAACCGTGCCGACCTGCGAAATCGGGGTTAAGTTGCCGTAAGCTTCAACCATAATGCCGTCAAGCAGGCTGGCATGAGCGCGTCCGGCACGCAAGCCCGCAAAATCAGCGCGCAAAGATTCCAGCGTTTTATCCATTCTGGCCTTTGTATCATTTTTTATTGTATTAAAATCAGACATATTTTCCTCTGTTTTCTATTTGATTATTGTAAACTTACCTTGAGCGCACACCGCTTTAAGCAGAGCGCTATTTTCATGCTGGCTGAATATAATTATCGGAACTTTATTTTCTTTAGCAAGCACAACTGCAGAAATATCCATAACTTTCAGCTCTTTTTTTATAACTTCATCATATGTAAGGCTGTCAAAGCGCTTGGCATCAGGATTAAAACGCGGATCAGAATCATAAACGCCATCAACCTGAGTTGACTTTAACAATGCGTCGCAACCCATTTCCGCCGCGCGCAAAGCAGCGCCGGTATCGGTGGTAAAATACGGACTGCCGGTTCCGGAGGCAAAAATCACCACTTCATGATTTTGTAAATACGACATTACTTTACGGTACGAATAGTCTTCACAAACTTGCGGCATACGCAAACCCGACACCACCTTAGCCGAAACTCCGGCTTTAATTAAAGCGTCTTGCAAAAAAAGCGAGTTCATAACCGTGGCAAGCATACCGATTTGGTCAGCCACGCTTCTGTCCATGCCTTTAGCCGCCTCTTTGGCGCCGCGGAAAATATTGCCGCCGCCGATAACAATACAAACATCAGTACCGAGCTTATGAATTTGTTTTATTTGTTCTGCCAAACGCGATACAACTTCCGGCGAAACACCGAACTCTTTGTCGCCCATAAGTCCTTCGCCTGAAAGCTTAAGCAAAACTCGTTTATATTGAGGCTTCATTTAAAAACACCTTTCCTTACAAATTTGTTTTATATTGACCTACTTTAACGCATTTGTCACCACATTTTTGCAAGCGGTCAACAATTTATGGTAAAAATGATAAAATGATTGAAATTAAGCTGATATTGTGTTTATAGTGACGATAATATTAAAAGTATAAGGAGAAAAACATGAGTTTTACCGTAATTTTTATTTTATGCGCTCTGGGCGGTTATTTGCTCGGTTCAATTCCGTTCGGTTTGGTTTTAACCCGCATGGCCGGATACGGCGATATTCGTAAAATCGGCTCCGGCAATATCGGCGCCACCAATGTTTTGCGCACCGGCAACAAAACTCTGGCTCTTCTGACCGTTATTTTAGACGCATTTAAAGCTGGTTTCGCCGCCTATTTGGCGGAAAAGTTGGTTCCGAATGAATTTTGCTTTATATTCGGCATGCCGGCCTCAACGGCGGTTTTAGCCGCTATGATTGCCGGTTTATGCGGAATTATCGGGCATATGTTTCCGATATGGCTCAAATTTAAGGGCGGCAAAGGCGTTTCATCAGCGTTTGGCTTATTGCTCATAATACATTGGCAGCTTGCTTTATCCGCATTAGGCATTTGGCTTGCCATGGCGATTATATTCCGCTATTCTTCACTTTCAGCTTTAACCGCCGCGGTTGCGGTTCCGTTTATTGCTTTTTTTACCTTGCCGCAAATTTACACCGTATTTTGCATTGTTATTGTGGTAATGGTAATTTTGAAGCATCATGCCAACATTGTTCGTTTGCTTAAAGGCGAAGAAAGCAAAATTTCATTTAAAAAAGCAAAGAAGTAGTGCGTCGTGAAACAGCAAGAGCTTATTGATTGGATTCAACTTATAAATTCTGACGGTATCGGGCCGGTCAGTTTTTACAAGCTCTTGAACAAACACGGCTCCGCCGCTGAAGCATTAAAATATTTGTCGGCAAAGCAAGAATTGTTTTCTCGCAAAGACGCTGAATATATGCTTAAAAAAGCAGAACAGAGCAAAATTGCGATTATTACCCGCACTGACGAGCATTATCCGCAAAATATTGCCGAACTGAATGACGCTCCGCCGATATTGTTTGTTAAAGGGCGCGCCGATATTTTAAATTACCCCGCAACAATATCTATCGTCGGCTCGCGTAATGCCACGGTAAACGGGCGCAAAATTGCCTCTAAAATTGCTTATGACTTAACTCAAAATGATGTGATTGTAACCTCAGGTATGGCGCGGGGCATTGATGCCGCCGCCCACAAAGGAGCGCTTTATGCCAAAGAGCAACAAGGCGCGACCATTGCCGTTTTGGGCACCGGCGTTGATGTTCCGTACCCTGCCGAAAACAATGCTTTATATGAACAAATTTGCGAACAAGGAGCCGTAATTTCAGAATTTGCGCTCGGCACCACGCCACAAGCCGCCAACTTTCCGCGCCGGAATCGTTTGGTTTCAGCCCTGGGGGTTGGAACTTTAGTGGTTGAAGCCTCATTAAATTCGGGTTCGCTAATCACCGCCCGCACCGCGCTTGAACAAGGAAAAGATATTTTTGCCGTTCCCGGCTCGCCGCTTGACGGACGCTCGGCCGGCGCCAACAAGCTTATCCGCGAGGGCGCAATTTTAACCGAATCGGCCGATGATATTTTGCAAACTTTGCGCTTTACCCAAAATCAGCAGATTAAAACCTACTCTTTACACGACGCAAAGGCAAAGCCTCTTGACAAACCGCAAAAAAATGACAATATTTGCGCTCAAACCGATACGGCGGAAACAAAAAGCAATACAGAGGCATTAACAGCGCTGATACCGCCGGAAGGAATCGGCATTGACGAGCTTATCCGCACAGGCGGCGGCAACGCCGAACAAACCATGATGATGATTACCGAACTGGAACTTGAAGGTGTGATTGAACGCGTAAACGGCAGCACCTTAGTTTTGAAAAACAAAAGAAACAGGAAAAACCGATGAAATTAGTTATTGTAGAATCTCCGGCAAAGGCCAAAACTATTAACAAATATTTAGGCTCAGATTACAAAGTGCTGGCCAGTTTCGGTCATATTCGCGATTTGCCGAGCAAAGACGGCTCAGTTAATCCGGAACACAATTTTGATATGACATGGGAGCTAAGTCCCGGCGGCAAAAAACGGCTTAATGATATTATTGCGGCATTAAAAGACTGTGACACCGTTATTCTCGCATCCGACCCGGATAGAGAAGGAGAAGCCATTGCATGGCATATTTTGGAAGAACTTACCGCCCGCAAAAAAATTGCCGGTAAAAAAATTGAGCGCGTGGTTTTTCATGAAATTACTAAATCTGCCGTAACGGAAGCAATTAAAAATCCGCGTTCTATTGACGATAACTTGGTTTCAGCCTATATGGCGCGGCGCGCGCTTGATTATTTGGTAGGTTTTACCTTATCGCCGGTGTTGTGGCGCAAGCTTCCGGGGTCAAAATCAGCCGGAAGAGTGCAGTCGGTTGCGCTGCGTTTAATCTGCGACCGCGAAAATGAAATTGAAAAATTTAAACCGGAAGAATATTGGACGGTAGACGTTGATTTACAAACGTCCGAAAAAGCGTTAATTCCGTCACACCTGATTAATCTGAACGGCAAAAAACTTGAAAAATTTGACTTAAACACAGAAGAAAAAGCGCTTGCCGCGCAAGCTAAAATTGAGGCGCAAAACTTTACGGTTTGCAATGTGGAACGCAAAAAAGCCAATCGCTATCCGGCGCCGCCGTTCACCACCTCAACCTTGCAGCAGGAAGCTGCCCGCAAGCTCCGTTTTTCAGCTAAAAAAACCATGCAGGTGGCACAAAAACTTTATGAAGACGGTTTTATCACTTATATGCGTACTGACGCGGTTAATCTTTCAAAAGAGGCGATTGCCGCCTGCCGCGATGCTATTTTAAAATATTTCGGCGACGCTTATTTACCCAAAGTTGCCAAAGAATACAAAACTAAGTCAAAAAATGCGCAAGAAGCGCACGAGGCTATTCGTCCGTCCGATGTGATGAACACGCCGAAAAAGATGGAAATTAAATTAGACTCTGAGGCGCACAAATTATATGAGCTGATTTGGAAACGCACGGTTGCCTGCCAAATGAATCCGGCAGTGCTTGACCGCGTTACCGTTGATTCAGAATCGACTGACAAACAAATTTTGCTCCGCGCCAACGGACAAGTTATTGCTTTTGACGGCTTTTTGAAATTGTACCAAGAAAGCAAAGATGATTCTGATGACGATGACGAAAATCAGCTGCTGCCGAATGTTGAAAACGGACAAGCCGTTGACAAAGGCGAGATTAAGCCGGAACAGCATTTTACAACGCCGCCGCCGCGCTTTACCGAAGCCAGCTTGGTTAAAAAGCTTGAAGAACTCGGAATCGGGCGTCCGTCAACTTACGCCACGATTATTGCGGTTTTGCAAGAGCGCAAGTATGTTCGGGTTGAAAAGTTGCGTTTTATACCGGAAGACCGCGGGCGAATCGTTACCGTGTTTTTGGAAAACTACTTCAAAAAATATGTTGAATATGACTTTACCGCGCAGTTGGAAGAATTTTTAGATGACGTTTCCGCCGGCACAATGGATTGGAAAAAGCTGCTTGCCGGTTTTTGGGCTAAGTTTATTAAAAACGTTGACGCCGTACAGCCTTTGCAGGTTAAAGACGTTATTAATAAAATTGATGAGGTTTTGGCTTATCACCTGTTTCCGGCTAAAGCCGACGGCTCCGATCCGCGCTTGTGTCCGGAATGCGGCAAAGGGTATTTAAGCGTTAAACTCGGCAAATTCGGCGCCTTTTTAGGGTGTTCAAATTATCCGGAATGCAAATATACCAAGCCTTTGACCGATATTAAAGATGAAGAAACACAATCAGCGGAAGCGCCAAAACCCGAAAGACCGGAAGACAAGCTTTTAGGCGAATATAAAACCCTGAACGTTTATCTTAAAAAAGGCCCCTACGGCTGGTATGTGCAATGGGGTGAAGATGCCACCGCCACTACCGAAAAGCCCAAGCGCGCCTCATTGCCGAAAAATATTAAACCGGAAGAGCTGACTTTTGAACAGGCGGTAACCTTAATCAGCCTGCCGAAAGATTTGGGCAACGGCATTGAAGTGAATGTCGGCAAATTCGGCCCTTATATTAAGCAGGGAACAAAATCGCGTTCATTAACCGGCAATGACAACATTTTTAACATTACCGCCGAACGCGCTGCCGCTATTTTGCAAGGCGTTGCCGCCAAGCCGGAAGCCAAAGTTTTAGGCAAAAATAAAGACGGCAACGACATTTTGCTCGCAAACGGCAGGTACGGACCGTATATTAAGTGCGGCAAAACCAATTACGCATTGCCGAAAGAATTGCACGGCAAAGAAATTTCATTGGAAGACGCGCTCAAAATTATGGCGGCTAAAAAATAAATGTTACAATCCCTGTTTTTTAAGCAGGGATTGTTTGTAAGTGAGGAAAAAATGGAAAAAGATAAAAATGAAGAATTAGATTACAGTGACCCTGTTACTTTAGCTAAAGTTGACACTGCCATTGAAATTATGGCAGCGAGAATCGGCATTTGTATGCAGCGTATATTTGCGGAAGAAGAAAAGCCGGAAGCCGAGCAAAATCAAGAACTGCTCTCCCGCCTTAATAAAGAAATGCTTATTTTATACGCCGAAAGAGATCGTATGTACGGCGGCGATAAAAAAGTGCATGATAAAATTTTAAATCAATATTCAAAAGAGGTTAAGGATTATTATTTAGGTAAGAAAAAGAATGTACGATAAATATAAACTGAGCGACGAACAACATAAAAAGATTTTGAACAGAATTTGCCGCAACTTATTTTATGGAAAAACTCCGGCAGCGAACCCGCAAATATTTATTTTAGGCGGACAACCCGGCGCCGGAAAAAGCGTTTTAACAAAACGCACGTTTGATAAATTTAATAACGGTAATTTTGTTGTTATTAACAGCGATGAATTTCGTACTCAACACCCTAACGCACAAGAAATTTTTGATAACCATGATAAAGACTTTGCCGCTTATACCGACCCTGATGTCAGGGTATGGGGCTCTGAAGTTTTTGACGCCGCAATCAAAGGGCGCTATAATATTATTTTTGAGGGCACCATGCGCACCACGCAAATTTGCGAAACCATTAAACGCCTGCAAGCTGAAAAATACACGGTTAATATTTTAGCAATGGCAGTGCCTGAAGTTGAAAGCCGTATTTCAATTTATGCCCGCTATCAAGAGCAGCTTGAAAAATATCCGATTGCTCGTTTTACCAGTCGTTTTTCGCATGACGCCGCTTATCATGGCATGCTTGACACTTTGCAAAAAATTGAAAATGAAAAACTTTATAATACAATCACCATTTATAACCGCGAAGGAAATATTGTATATAAAACCGGTGATAAAAATATTAGTGAAGCTATCAAAATAGAGCGCGAAAAACCTTTAAGCTCTAAAACTGCCAGTCGCTATTTAACTCTTTGCAATGTATTGCTTAAAAAGATGACAGAGCGCGGCGAATCACCTGAATATATTGAAGATCTGCAAGCTTTACAGCAACAAGTCAGGCAAAAAAACTTAAATGAACGCTATGAAACCTGTTTTAGTAATATTCATAATATGATACATGAAGTAAAAAACAGCGACACTTGCACAGCTCCAAACTCCAAAGAAACTTCTTATAAAACTCCTACACCCAAAAATCATGAAATATAGATTGCAAAGATTAAGTTGTTCGGAATTTCCGAACAACTTAATAAGTTTAAATACAACTTATGCACAGCATAGACTCGTAAATATTGCAAAAAAAAAACGCGAGCTAAAATCTTTTCAAAACCAACTTTTTGAGGAGATTTTTTATTATGAAATCATATTTTAGCCGCTTTTTACACCACACCATGTCACACTCCGGTATAAGAGAGGTGTTCACCTCTTCTTTGTCACTCTCCGACT
>CALETM010000275.1 GCA_937920765.1 uncultured Alphaproteobacteria bacterium
ATGTAGTTTATTACAATAATAAATAAGGTAAAGATATGTTAAATAAAATAGCCCGTACGCTTTTTGGCAGCGCCAATGACAGATTTGTTAAAAAACAGATGAAGGTTGTGGATAAAATTAATTCATTAGAGCCTGATTTTGTAAAACTTTCAGATGATGAATTGAAAGCCAAAACCGATGAATTTCGCACCCGCATTAAAAATGGCGAAACTTTGGACGAACTTTTACCGGAAGCCTTTGCCGCTGTTCGCGAGGCTGCAAAACGTACGCTCGGTCAGCGCCATTATGATGTGCAGTTGGTCGGCGGTATTGTTTTGCACAAAGGCATGATTGCCGAAATGAAAACCGGCGAAGGCAAAACATTGGTAGCCACGTTGGCCGCATATTTAAACGCATTGGAAGGCAAGGGCGTGCATATCGTTACCGTAAACGATTATTTGGCCAAGCGCGATGCCGAATGGATGGGACAGGTATATCGCTTTTTGGGTTTAACGGTTGACTATATTGTTCACGGCAAAGACGACAATCAGCGCCGCGAGGCCTATAATTCCGACATTATTTACGGTACCAACAACGAACTCGGCTTTGACTATTTGCGCGATAATATGAAGTTTAATTTGGACGAACGTGTTCAGCGCGAATTTAACTTTGCCATTGTTGACGAAGTTGACTCCATTTTGATTGATGAGGCCAGAACGCCGCTGATTATTTCAGGCGCGGCGGAAGATTCGTCGGAGCGCTATATTTCGGTTAATAAAATTATTCCGCAGTTGGTCCCTGCCGATTATGAAAAAGATGAAAAAGCCCGCACGGTTACTTTAACCGAGGTTGGTATGACCCATGTTGAACAATTGCTAAAGCAGGTTGGCCTTATTACTGAAGGCGGCTTGTATGACGTTGGCAATGTTTCATTAGTGCACCATGTTAATCAGGCTTTGCGCGCGCACAAAATGTTTACCCGCGATGTTGACTACATTGTTAAAGACGGCAAAGTGGTGATTGTTGACGAATTTACCGGACGTATTATGGAAGGCCGCCGTTACAGCGATGGTCTGCATCAGGCGTTAGAGGCCAAAGAAGGGGTTGCTATTCAGTCAGAAAACCAAACTTTGGCGTCAATCACCTTCCAAAACTACTTCCGTTTGTATCCGAAACTTTCCGGTATGACCGGTACGGCTATGACCGAAGAGGCTGAATTTGCCGATATTTACGGGTTGTCATGCGTTGAAATTCCGACTAACAAACCGGTTATAAGAGTTGATGAACATGATGAAATTTACCGCACCGAAAAAGAAAAATATCAGGCGATTATTAAAACTATTTTAGATTGTCACCGCCGCGGGCAGCCGGTTTTGGTGGGCACGACTTCAGTTGAAAAATCAGAAGTGGTGGCTGATTTGTTAAGTAAAGCCGCTCCTAATGTTCATTTTGAAGTGTTGAACGCCCGCCACCACGAGCGCGAGGCCGCAATTGTGGCGCAAGCCGGTGTTGCCGGAGCTATCACCATTGCCACCAATATGGCCGGACGCGGTACGGATATTCAGCTTGGCGGTAACTTGGATATGAGGCTTAAATCGGTTTTGACCGGTGAAGAAACTCCGGAAGAAATCGAAAAAATTAAAACCAAACTCAAGGCCGAAATTGAGGCGGACAAGCAAAAAGTTTTGGCAGCCGGAGGTTTGTATATTTTGGGTACCGAGCGTCATGAAAGCCGCCGTATTGATAACCAACTGCGCGGTCGTTCCGGTCGTCAGGGCGATCCGGGAACTTCAAAATTCTTCCTTTCACTGCAAGATGACTTAATGCGTATTTTCGGCTCTGAAAGAATGTCTGCCGTATTGCAAAAACTCGGATTGCCGGAAGGCGAGGCTTTGGTTCATCCATGGATTAGCAAGGCTTTGGAAAAGGCGCAGCAGAAAGTTGAAGAACGCAACTTTGATATTCGTAAAAACTTGTTAAAGTACGACAACGTAATGAACGAACAGCGTAAAGTTATTTATGCACAGCGCCGCGAACTTATGGAAACCGACGACGTTTCGGATACCGTTAAAGATATGCGTCAGGAATATTTAACTTCCGTGATTGCCGGTTTTGTTCCGTACGGGAGCACTCCGGAAGAATGGCGAACGGAAGAGTTGAAGCAAGAACTCGCTAAAATTACCGGCTTTGTTTTACCGGTTACCAACTGGGCTAATGAACCTGAAATCGACAGTGATACCATGACTCAGAAAATTTTAGACGAAGTTGAAAAACGCTTGGTTGAAAAGAACAACGGTGTTCCGACCGAAATTGTTAAAATGGTGGAGAAAAGCATTTTATTGCAAGTTCTTGACCAGCTGTGGAAAGAGCATATCGCCACTTTGGATATGATGCGTCATACCATTGTTTTGCGCGCGTACGGGCAAAAAGATCCGTTGAACGAATATAAGCGTGAGGCGTTTAATATGTTTTCGGCTCTGCTTGATGCCTTGAAAGAAAAGGTTACGATTGTGCTTTGCCGCACTATTATCAGAAGCAATGCCGAAGAATCAATGCAGCGTGCCGAGCAACGCCAACAAAACGTTAAAATGGAAGCTGTTCACGAGCAACCGCAAAGCTTAGTCGGCAGCAATGCGCCTGAAGCGGAAGCTCCTGCAAAACCGGAACCGGTTCGTAATGCTCCGTTTAATAAAAACGACCCAAGCACATGGGGCAGAGTGTCGCGCAATGATCCGTGTCCGTGCGGAAGCGGAAAAAAGTATAAACACTGCCACGGCAGAATAGACTAAAAAACAGGGAGAGTAAAATGCTCTCCCTGTTTTTTAGTTTTTGTAAGGCCATAGTGTATTGTTCGGTAGTCTAATTTACATCATAACCGACCAAAATAAACACAAAACAAAAATTAGATTCGGCACATGTTTTGCAGGTGTTATCCATGGTTATCATATCCATATTTCGCAGATAATGATTTTTACCGATTGCTTGGTTGCCGTAATAAGCATCTGAACCGGAAAAAGATTCATCAGATTCTTGTTTTTGCACATAAGCATATGAAACATCATTGGCTCTTACTTTGGCCATAGTCATAAAATTGCGGCAGATTTCAGAAGCATTATTGCCGCTGTTAATTTCAACCCCGAGAGCAATGCCTTGTTTGGCTGTGTCGCCATTATCACCAGCTCTGTGGTTTTCAAGTTTAATACGTGAATTAAAAGCATCATAGGCGTATTCAGTGTTATCTTTTATCATATCATCAGGAACAATGCCGAGTTTGTTTAATATATTTTTGAGATGAAAATCAGCGCCTTTTAATGCGTCTTGGTTAGCAATAAGATAATCTAAAATATAGCCGATTTGGGTGGTTTGTTTGTTAAGCTTATACTTGAACATCGCCTTACTATACCCTGCAATCGCCCCAACGCTTAGCACTCCGATAATTGCCAGAACTCCGAGCATTTCGACCATACTTCTGCCAGATTGTGTATACATGAGCTAAAATCCTCTCAAATTGTTGCATTTGAGAAGATTTTAGCTCGCGTTTTTTTTTTGCAATATTTACGAGTCAGTGCTGTGCATAAGTTGTATAAGCAAGCCTGATATTTAAGGCATAAAAAAGCTCACCATTGGTGGTGAGCTTTAATATTGCGGCAAGTTTATTATTTTTTTGCCTTATCAGTACCGATGGCATCAAGTTCTTTCATCGAATCTTTTAGGGTTCCGCCTTTGGCACCAGTGGAGTTGCTTTCTGCCGGCTTAGCCTCAAAAGTAATGGTTTCGGGAACTTTTTTCTTTACAATCGGAAATACTTTTACCCCGTGAAACATTTCAGCTTTTTCCGAATCCATGGTTTTTACTTTTGCAGTGGTTACAACCGTTTTATTATGCGGGGTTGTTTGCGTATTGACAGATTGAGTCACTTTAGCTTCAACCGGCTGAACGTCTTTTGAGTCTTCCGTTGACGCGGTTTTGGCTTTGGGCTGTTTGGCTTTTGCCTGACTTTGTGCTTCCGGTTGTTCAGATTGCGCTTTGGCAGGTTCTTTTGCTTTTGTTTCCGGAGTTTTAGCTTGTTGTTCTTTTACATTGGGCTGCGCAGCTTTTTCGGCTTTAGCCGGCTCTTCGGCTTTGGCCGGTTCTTCAGCTTTAACTTCATCTGCCGGAGCGGGCTCTGCTTCAGGTTTCTTTTCTTCTTCGCCCATCAAAACCGGAGTTAAGGGGTAGGCATCTTTCGGTAAGCGCAAAAGCATATAGCCGGAGCCGCCGCCGTAAGCGGGACCCGATAAACCGATTGAGTAATAGCCGCCGATGTACCCGTAATCCAAATCGATATAGTCAATGGCAAACAGGGTTTTAATGGTGGTGTTGCCGATGGTGGTCATTTTGCAAGTATAACCGGCGTCTTCCAAAATAATGTTGTTGGAGTTTTTAACATACACCAAAGTTTCAGCCGGTTTGCAAGTCGGGTATTGACCGTTGTAGGTAACATTGTAATTAAGTACCAAATTTAATGATTTGTTGCCAAGCGAGGCCGAAACATCAGTGATTTTAACGTCGTCAATATACATATTGGCGGGCGTAACTCCAACCGTAATCGGCAAAGTAATGTAATTTTCAGTGCAAACGTGGCTTGAGGGATCGGCCGAACAAATTAAGGCTTTGTTTTGCGCGTTGTTATCCAAAAGATGCATTAATGAGTTATAAATATACTCTTTTGACATTGAAATTTTGGCGGGAGCGCATTGTTTGGCGCGGCAAACCACCACTGACCCCGGCATATTGATATGCGGCTGCCAAATTTCGGCTCTTTGGACTCGGTTGTCAGAGCTGCTGCAAGCGGCAACGGCAAACAGCGAGGCAATGGCGGATAAACTCAGAGTTATTTTCTTAAACACGGTACAATTCCTTAAACAATTAACCTATTTTATATGATAAATTAACCTAATAATATGAAAGAATCGTAAATAAATTTAGGCTTGCGAAAAAATTATAAATCTCTATACTCAAAAACACAAGAGGTAAAAATGAAAATCAAATGGTTGATTGCGGCTTTTTTATGTGCTTTTAGTTTGCCGGCAAGGGCGGATTATCAAGCAGTTGACGGCGACAGTCTGGTTGTGGACGGCGTAAAAATTCGCCTTGTCGGAATTGATTCGCCCGAATATGATCAGTGGTGCAAAAAAGCTTCCGGAAAAAAGTATAAATGCGGCGAAAAAGCTTCAAATTATATGAAAAAGATGATTGCAAACGGCAAAAAGCAACATCAAAAAATTAAATGCGAAAATCACGGAACCGACCGTTACAACCGAACTTTAAGCGTTTGTTATTTGGGCAAGCTTAATTTAAATGCCGAAATGGTAAGGTCGGGTTGGGCGGTAACGTACCGGCATGATATGTTTAAAGCCGACGAGTCTGAGGCTAAAAAGGCCAAAAAAGGCGTTTGGCAAGGTAAATTTATGCGTCCGGAACTTCATCGAATGCTTAAAAGATTAACAAAAAGCTGAACTTTATTTAAAAATATCAGAAATTGTTATTGACACCGACAAAAAGTTATGTATATTGCAAGACAACGTTTTATGTTTAAATCAAACAAAATTAGGTGAATAAAAATGTACGCAGTAATTAAAACAGGCGGAAAACAATACAAAGTTGCAACAGGTGATGTTGTAAAAATTGAAAAAATCGCCGGTGAAGAAGGTAAAGAAGTAATTTTTAACGAAGTTTTGGCTTTGGATGAAACTGTCGGCACTCCGTTGGTTTCCGGCGCAAGTGTTAAGGCTTTGGTTGTTAAACAAGCTAAAGACGCTAAAGTTATTATCTTTAAAAAGAAAAGAAGACACAACTATCGCCGTAAAAACGGTCACAGACAGTTTGTTACATTGGTTAAAATTACCGATATTTGCGGTAAATAATAAGGGTTAAGGAGATATAAGATGGCACATAAGAAGTCAGGCGGTAGCTCATCAAACGGACGCGATTCTATCGGACGTCGTTTAGGCGTTAAAAAGTTTGGCGGCGAAGCCGTTATTCCTGGAAACATCATTATTCGTCAGCGCGGAACTAAATATCACGCAGGCTCAAATGTTGATATGGGTAAAGACCACACCATTTTTGCCGTAGCTGAAGGTAAAGTTGAATTCAAGAAAAAAGAAGATAAAGTGTTCGTTTCTGTTGTGAACGAATAAGATGAACACAATTCAGGCGGAGGGGGTGAAAGTTCACCCCCTTTGTTTTACGGTGCAAACGGTTTGATTAAATTGTAAACAGGCTTTAAAGTAATGAAGTTTTTAGACCAAGCAAAGATTTTTGTTAAATCAGGCGACGGCGGCAGAGGATGCGTTTCTTTCCGGCGCGAAAAATATATTGAGTTCGGCGGTCCTAACGGCGGCGACGGCGGCAAGGGCGGCAGCGTTATTTTTGAAGCAGTTGAAAATTTAAACACCCTGATTGATTTTCGCTATCAGCAACATTTTAAGGCTCAACGCGGACAGCATGGTATGGGCTCGGAAATGGCCGGAGCCAAAGGCGAAGATTTAATCATTAAAGTTCCGGTCGGTACGGAAATTGTGGCCGATGACGGCGAAACGGTTTTAGCCGATATGATAACTGCCGGTCAACGCTTTTTAATTGCCAAAGGCGGCGACGGCGGGCGCGGTAACACTCGCTTTAAGACTTCAACCAATCAGGCGCCTCGTTATGCCGAGCCGGGTTGGCCGGGGGAAGAAATGTGGGTTTGGCTCAAGCTCAAAATTATTGCCGATGTCGGCTTAATAGGCTTGCCAAATGCCGGAAAGTCAACCTTTTTGTCAGCGGTTACTAAAGCTCGACCCAAAATTGCCGATTACCCCTTTACAACCTTGCACCCGCATTTGGGCGTTGCTTGGGTTGATAACCGCGAAGTTGTGCTTGCCGATATTCCGGGGTTGATTGAAGGTGCTCATGAAGGTGTGGGTTTAGGCGACAGATTCTTAAAGCATGTGGAGCGTTGCGCCGCGTTTTTGCACTTGATTGACGCGACGGCCGAAGATGTGGTTACTCCGTATCAAACAATTCGCCGCGAACTTGAATTGTACAAATCATCATTAATCAACAAGCCTGAAATTGTGGCGCTGAACAAATGCGATAGTATCAGCGAAAAAGAACAAAAAGCCAAAATTAAGGCGTTGGAAAAAGTTGCCGGCGGCAAAGTGTATGCCATTTCGGCGGTTGCCAAGCTGGGAGTGCAAGATTGCCTACGCGCTGTTTCTGAGTATGTGGCACGCCATAATCAAACCAAAAATGACCAACCTGATGCGGTTGCCGTGAAAAAAACATGGTCGCCGTTAGATTAAAAACTGGAGTTAATATCGTGGAAAAACAAGAGGATAAAGTTTTAGAAATTGTTAAGAAGACATTAGACGATAACAAGGCTGAAGATGTTGTGGTACTTGATTTAAAAGGCAAAACATCAATCGCCGAATATATGGTTATAGCAAGCGGAACTTCACAGCGCCATGTGGCATCATTGGCTGAAAAAGTGCATGAAAACTTAAAGAAAGCGGGCTTTATCTCTTCAATGGAAGGTGAAGATAAAGCTGATTGGGTTTTGATTGATGCCTTTGACGTGATTGTGCACATCTTTAAGCCGGAAGTACGCGATTTTTACAGTCTTGAAAAAATGTGGCAGTCAGCCGCTAACAAGCGCAAATAAAAACAAAGCGGAGAGCAAAATCTCCGCTTTTGTATTAAGGCATGGCGTTGGTCATAAAATAAAATTGGCAGCGTTGCGTTTCACACGGCGAGCAGGCGGCATCAATATCATTAACGGTTACATTTGCCAAACATTTAACATTATCAGAACAACTTTTATCACCAAAAAATTGCCCATATATAGCGCTGCCGTTATTATTTTCACTATCGCAGCGGGCTAGGTCGTCTTTCCATTCTTTGGCTAAGTTAAATAAAGTTATGCAGAGTTCTTTTTGACGACGGGTTTCAACGCCGATTCCGAGTTCATTTCGTGTGTTCTTAAAAATCCAAACATTGTTGCCTAATTTATCATGAACAAAGTTGACCGCATCCGGAGTGGTTGCAGTATCTTTTCGCGGCTTGAAATAATCGGGCAACCAACCGGCTTTGGCAAAAATTGAAGTATACCAAAGCGTACCGACCGAATCTCCTTCAAAAACACTGCTATCCTGCGCAATTTTTTCAATAACAGTGGCGATTAAATGGTTGTAGCCGTCCGCGGCCTGATTCATTTTATACTTCATCATCGCCTTGGAGTAACCGGCGATAGCTCCGACGGACAGGACGCCTATTATCGCCAACACCCCAAGCATCTCGACCATAGACCGACCGGTGCTCGCGCTCTTTTCTAAAGTGTCACACTCCGACTTGATCGGAGTGTCCAGGTCAAATAAAGTAGCAAATTTTTTCCACCTGGATATTCGGGTCAAGCCCGAATATGACATGGTGTG
>CALETM010000276.1 GCA_937920765.1 uncultured Alphaproteobacteria bacterium
GTCTAATTTCATTTTCTTTCATATATTCTTTGCCCCTAGTGACTCTTCAAAAATCAGCATTGTATGTAAGTGCCATAATTTTTGCATTTTCCAACATACAACGAGCTTACCATAGTCACTTCGGCGAAGTCAATGGCCTGCAAAGCTCGCATTTCCGCCGGATACGAAAAAAGACGCTTGAGTAAAGCGTCTTTTTAATCAAAATGGCGGTGAGATAGGGATTCGAACCCTAGGTACCCGAAATGGGTACAATTGATTTCGAGTCAACCGCATTCGACCACTCTGCCATCTCACCGTAACAGCTCTTTCATAAAATAAAAAAACATTTTATGCAAGAATTATTTACACTAAAGTTGTTTTATATATTCATCAGCCTTTGTTACACAAATTTGCATCTGCCGCAATTCATCGGATTTTTTATAATTTTCATAAATCTCCGCTGCGTCTTCATAATATTTTATCGATTCTTCCAAATAGCTTTCATCTTTAAGCCATTTGCCGATATTATAAAAGATGTTGCCGATATTTTCTTGCGTTTTTGCCCACTTTAGCGGCCAAATTTCTTTAGCAAAAACCTTTTGCCGATTTTTATAATTTTCAACTGCCAACATTGAAATTTCATCGCTATGACTAAACAATCCCAAAAGCGAAAGATAAAATCCGAGTTTATCTTGTATCAGCGCCCAAAAATACGGAAATGCCGCCATTGAAAAAATTTTTTCCGCCTCTCGCAAATTAAACACCGCGTCTCTTAATGCCTGAACGTCGGATATTTGCCGCCAATAAGCAAAATACAGCTGCGAATTGCGATAGGCAAGAAGCCCAAAATCATACGGATACGCATAGCGGTTAAAACACTTTTGTGCCCGCCGATTATTTTCAATTGCATTTTTCAAAAAAACATATTGATGCTGATTAAAATTTTCCGCCGCATACTGATACAATTTTCCATAATTTGCATATACGCTGCCAGCAAACAAAGCGTCGCCAATCTGAGCCACGTATTTATGTGCATTATCCAACATACCTGATACCGCTTTAACATCTGAAATATTTAAACTATCCGAACGTGATTGCAGATAAATAAGCGCCAACATATTTAAAATATACGGCATATACTCTATGCCCAACCCTTTAGGCGACTTTTCTTTACTTATTTTATCAACCAAATTTTGCAAAACAGCTTGCTTTGCCGCAGCATTCTTAACTTCAGCCGCCATTACCGCAACCGCGCAAATTAAATCAAACAGTTGCGCCGGCAATGTTTTATCCTGAAAAAAGCTGAGCGGTAAACACAATTCGTCAAGCAATGAGAGCTCCGCCCTTTCATATTGCCTTTCAGTTTGAAAATTTAATCGGATTTTATCGTCTTTTCTAAATCCCCAAATTAAAACATCTGCCTTTGTTTGTTTTAAAATTTTTTGACCGGCATCATAAAAATCAAAAAAATTACGGCCTTGCAAATTTAAAAAACTTTTGTCTGCGGCATCATCATAAAAGCCGCACTCAAACAAACTGTTATTTGCGAGTAACTCATAAAGATATTGACCGGAATTTTCCGCACAATCATCTTCAAACGCGGCCACAACCACCTTAATTGGAGCCATAGTTAAATCTGCCGCCGATTCTCCGTCTGCTTTTTGTTTGAAAAACTTATGCCAAAACCCGCTTTTCATCATCAATCCTTGTTTTTGTTAAGCGATTTTTTAATATTATCAAGTCCGTCTTTAAAGCCTTTAACAAACTCTTGATTAACTTCTTTCAGCGTTTTATTTTCATTATCAACATTATGTAAAATTCCCAGCAGCCACAAATTAATTAAAAAAGCAAACAGAGGTACCGAATATGTATTTGCCGAATAAAGCTGAAACAAAGCCAATATCAAATTTACCACATTAATTTTTGCCACCGCGACTCCGATAGCCGTAACATCTAGTCCTTTGGCAAAAGCAATATAACTTGCGGTATTTTCAGAAAAATCATTATTCTTCACGTTAAAGATAAACCGTTGCGCCAGCGCCCAAAGATTTTCAGTTATAAAATACATACATAAAATAAGCATTGACGGGGCGGCAAATTCTGATGCGCCTTGCAAAATTACCCACGCCAGCACATAAGCAGATGCCACGCAAGCGCCGCTGTTTATATAAACTTTGCTTGGAAACCAATTTAAGTTTAAAAATCCGAGCCACACACCGGCAAGATACGCTCCGATAACGCCTAAATAAAACGGCAACCCGCCAAACAATGCCAAAAGCGCCGTGCCGGCAACAATTACCGCCGCTTGCACCCCAAAAATTCCGGCTAATAAATTAATATTTTTTGCACCATTTACAAAAATAAAGATGAATGCCGCCGCAACAATTTTATCCGCCCATACCGGTAGCTGTCCTTCAAAAATTATATTATCCGGCAGCATCATTACCATTACTGCCGAGGCTGACAAAAGCACGACATTTAGCAACAACTTATTTTCAAACCAAAATACTATATAAATCACCACTGCCAAAGCAAAAACCACCGGCAGAACATATCCGGCAGCCGGCGCCACGACATCAAATTTTACCGGCATATTATAAAAGATTGCGGCAACACCTCCAAAGACTAAAAGCGCCAACACAATTGACGAATCTCTATACCGCTTATAAATTCCCTGAACAGAGGCTTCGGTTTGGCTAAATGTTAATAACAACCTTGATAATACAAAACCAATTAAACCAGCTATCACAGAAATAATCAAAGGCGATTGCATACTTCTCTCCCTTTATGCGGACTTTTGCAAATCAGCGGCAAAAAACACATCCATTCCGCCGTCATTTTGCATATAATACGACAAAGTTCTTAAAACTCCCTTATCAAGTATTTTTTCATCAAACAGTTTTCCGTTAAATTTATTAATATTTTTTAGCTCAAACGCTTTTAACTTAAAATCAGTATGAGATTGTAAAAACTTTGCAACCTGATTTTCGCCTTCTGCTTTAGCTGCAGAACAGGTGCAGTATAAAATATGTCCGCCGTTTTTTAATTTTTCTGCCGCGGCATTTAACATTTGCGCCTGAATCTTAAGTTGTTTATTAACATCTTCGGTTGTTTTCAAATGCAAAACCTCAGGGTGGCGCCGAAATGTTCCGGTTGCCGAACAGGGCGCATCTAAAACAATAATATCAAACTTTTCTGAAGCGCTTTGCAAAAAATCAATTCCGTCCGCTGTTATGGCCGTTAAATTTTCTTCCATTTGCAACCGCATTATATTTTGCCGCAAACGAGCCATACGCTCTGCATCAATATCAACCGCCGTAACTTGCGCTCCTTTACTCAAAAGCTGCGCGGTTTTACCCCCGGGGGCGGCGCATAAATCAAGCACCTTTTTTCCTTTAACCTCGCCAAGCAGATTAATCGGCAATGAAGCCGCCAAGTCTTGCACCCACCACAATCCTTCTTTAAAGCCGTAAAGCTCGCTTACTTTAGTTTTAAGCCCCTTCAGCCTGATTGTGCCGTTAGCAAATAAAACGCCGTTTAATTTTAAGGCTGTTTCTTCCGGATTGTCCTTAGCGGTAATATCAAGCGCCGGTTCAACCTTCGCCGATTCTTCCAACTGCCTTATTTCAACTTGCGTATAATCAGCGCGCAAAATTTGCTTAAACTCCTCCGGAAAA
Organism: uncultured Alphaproteobacteria bacterium; assembly: GCA_937920765.1. Taxonomy (GTDB): domain Bacteria; phylum Pseudomonadota; class Alphaproteobacteria; order RF32; family CAG-239; genus CAAFZY01. The sequence goes on from CALETM010000276.1 coordinate 3,657, forward strand.
TATTTATTGCCGAACTCTGTATTTAAATTATCTTTATCTGCCGCAACACGGCGTAAAACCGCATTAACCATACCGGCGGCGTATTTATCTGAAACCTTGCGGGCAACATTTACATATTCATTAATCGCGGCATAATCCGGAGTATCTAAATATAAAATTTCCGTTGCTCCCAACAACC
>CALETM010000277.1 GCA_937920765.1 uncultured Alphaproteobacteria bacterium
GATGTGTATAAGAGACAAGTTCTTGACCCTGAACAAAATTCAACTTTCAACGACCATTATTTGGAAGTTGATTATGATTTATCGGACGTTATGTTCGTAACCACTGCAAACTCGCTTGATATGCCGCGTCCGCTGTTGGACCGTATGGAAATTATTCGCTTGTCAGGTTATACTGAAGATGAAAAGGTTGAAATTGCCAAGCGCCATTTGGTGCCGAAAATTTTTGCCGAAAATGCGGTTAAATGTTCGGAGCTTACAATTACCGACGGCGCTATTCGCGATATTATTCGCTACTATACGCGTGAGGCCGGCGTGCGTAATTTGGAGCGTGAGCTTGCCACCATTGCCCGCAAAGCTATCACCGAGGTTTTGCTTTCTAAAGAAGCCTGCGTTAAAACGGAAGTTACTTCTGAAAATTTGGAAAAATATTTAGGAGTCCGCAAGTTTTCATTCGGCATTGCCGAAGAGGAAGACCACGTCGGCGTTACCACCGGTTTGGCATGGACGGAAGTCGGCGGCGATATTTTGTTTATTGAAGCCGTTGATATGCCCGGTAAAGGTAAGGTTATGCAAACCGGCAAACTTGGCGAGGTTATGAAAGAATCTATCGATACGGCTTATTCGGTAGTACGCGCCCATTCCAAAGAGCTTGGCATTAATCCGGAAATTTTTGAAAAAACCGATATTCATATTCATGTTCCGGAAGGGGCAACTCCTAAAGACGGACCTTCCGCCGGTATTGCCATGTACACAACTTTGGTTTCGGTTTTAACTAAAGTTCCGGTTAAAAAAGATGTGGCAATGACCGGTGAAATTACGCTGCAGGGCAGAGTATTACCCATCGGAGGCTTAAAAGAAAAGCTGCTTTCGGCATTGCGCGGCGGTATTAAAACCGTGATTATTCCGAAAGAAAATGAAAAAGATTTGGTTGAAATTCCGGACAATGTTAAAAACGGTATGAAAATTATTCCGGTTTCTGACGTTTCGGAAGTTTTAAAAATTGCGTTAAAGAGCGAGGCAAAACCGGTATCCGCGCAATCATAGAGCGATTGTACAACCTTAACTTAAAACACATATATCAATTTTACGCATTGGTATATGTGTTTTTTCTTTACAAAGCCAAAAAGATATAGTAATGTTATTTTGCAAGATTTAATTGTCTTGCTAACAGACAGTTTAATATCTGTCTCTTATACACATCTCCGAGCCCACGAGACGCTACGCTATCT
>CALETM010000278.1 GCA_937920765.1 uncultured Alphaproteobacteria bacterium
GCAATAATATAACGAATAAATTCAGCTGAGCAAAATTTCATTACTTTTCAACCACGGCTATTGTCCAAACCAAACAATTAAATGTTTTTATTTTTACGGCTCCGCATTGACGCAAAAATTTAACAAACCCTCTGCCGGTGTAATGATTTATGTGATCAACGGGATTACCCAGCCTGCTGATATTTTTTCCTGATATTAAATTGCCTAAACAAAACCACGGCTCGTTAGGCACGGAAAGCACAACATATTTATCGGCAACCCGCAGCAGTTCGGCAACTGCTTTTGCCGGATCAGGTAAATGCTCCAAAACTTCAGTGCAACAAACCAAATCAAAGGCCTTGTCGGCAAAATTAATACCGCATATATCGCCTACCGAAAAATTTATAGCCTGAGATTGATGTTCTTTGGCATAATCAATTGCTTTCTGCTGGTAATCAAAAGCAAAAATATGCGCTTGAGAGTTTTGCGCATGCAACATACCGGCAATAAACCCCTCTCCGCATCCGGCATCTAAAATTTCAGGATTTTGTAAATTTAAAGACGCAACTACGTTTAAAAGCTTTTGCTCAAAATAATTAATCATAAACCTTTTAAGCGGATTTTTAGTATGATATTTTTGCAAATTGCCCTTATTGTATTGCATCATCTGAAGATTCCTCATTAACGGTTTTGGAAATCAACACATCATTGTTACCGCGCTTATCAACATTATCAATAATAATGTTAGCAATCAGCCCCAACGAAAATGACTGAAAACCGACTAAAATAAACAATACACCGAGTATAAGCAACGGACGTCCGCCAATAGCATAACCGGCAAACCATAAAGCCGCTAAATATGAACAGATTAAAAATCCGACCATTAACAAACCCAAACCGATTTTACCGAAAAAATACATAGGCTTATCATAAAATTTAAGTAAAAACAGTGCAGACACGGCATCAAACATCCCGCGCAAATATCTTTCCATACCGAATTTAGACTTTCCGAATTGACGTTTGTGATGTTTAACCGTTATTTCAGTTATTTTAAACCCGTTGCGTAACGCCAAAATCGGAATATAACGATGAAATTCGCCGTAAATATTTAAGCTTTTCACTACTTCTTTGCGGTATGCCTTAAATCCGCAGTTAAAATCATGAATTTTAATTCCCGATACTTTTGAAGTAACAAAATTGAATAATTTTGACGGTAATGTTTTTTCAAGCGGGTCAAGCCGATTAAACTTCCAGCCTGAAACCATATCGTATCCTTCATCTAATTTTGCAATAAAATTAGCAAGCTCTGCCGGGTCATCCTGTAAATCAGCATCCATGGTAACAATAATATCACCGCAAATATGCTGAAATCCGATTTGCAAAGCCTTTGATTTTCCAAAATTTTTGCGAAGCGAAATAAGCTTAACCCGCTTATCCGCAGTAAGTTTTACAATATTCTTTTCAGTATTATCCGACGATCCGTCATTTACAAACAGAATTTCATAATCTTGAATTTTATGATTTTTGATAAGCTTAGCAACCGATGCCTCAATTTCATCATACAGAGGCTTAATTGAATCTTCCTCATTATATGCCGGAATAACAATTGAAAGCTTACGGCTATTTAAATTCTTTTGCATAAATAATTCCACCGTTTTTAATTAAATTTGCTTGGCCGCGGCTTAAATTAACCCGCGAATCCGGCCCCAGATTGCGGTCATAAACTTCACCCATGTTGCCGACATCGGCAATTGCTTTATTAACCCAGTCGGGATTTAAGTTGAAATACTTCCAAATTTGTTTATTTTGCCCCAACAAATTGCGCGCCGATTCATCATCTCCGGCTTCAAAATCAGCCACGTTATCTTTATTGATACCCTTTTCTTCCGCTAAATACAGCGCATTAACAATCCACTTCATTTTAGTAACAAAATCAGGGTTCTGCGGACTGACAAAAGCATAAACCGGCTTATAAGCAAATTCTTCAGGCAAAACCCGAACACCGCGCTGCGGTCCTGTGTACATCATACCTTTTAAAATTGTGCCTTTGCCTGAAAGCAATTCGCACCGCTTGAGCAAAAATGCCGTGCGGGCTTTGTCCGGCGAATTAAACGGCAAAATATGCAAATGCAGTTTGTATTTGGCGTTGTAAACCTTTAAATTATCCAAATAATCGGCATTGGCGGAAACGCACACTTTTTTATTTTTAAAATCTTCCATCGACTTAACATTTTCCGGCGCATCTTTTGCGGCAAACATCTGACGGTCATAATAAAGCAAGCCGATTTCTTCCGCCTGCCCCCTTGCCTGCATGGCAATTGAATAATTACCGCCGCTCAGCATTACGTCTATCAGCCCTGATTTCAATGCCTTAACCGCCTGATATGAGCGGGTATCAACCAACTTAAACTTTTCGCCGTCGCCCAAAATCGCCCATGCAAACACTCGACACATATCGGCGTCAAACCCCTGCCATTTGCCATCTTTTTTATACGCGTAAGTATTAACGCTTAAATCAGTTCCGCAACGCACAACATCAGTGCTTAAAACCTGTTCCGGAGCAACTTCAATAGCTTGCGCCGAACAAACCAGCGCATTGCCAAAAAGAGCCGCTAAAAATAAATTTAATTTCATTTTATTAACCATTTGATGTTAAGATACACTACCTGTCTCTTATACACATCTGAGCTGCCGACGAA
>CALETM010000279.1 GCA_937920765.1 uncultured Alphaproteobacteria bacterium
CTCGGAGATGTGTATAAGAGACAGTGATAATGAATTTCAAAATGAAGTGTTAAATTCTAAAGGGTTGGTTTTAGTTGATTTTTGGGCAGAATGGTGTGGCCCGTGCCGCCAACTTGGTCCGGTTTTGGAAGAAGTTTCAAAAGAAATGGGCGCGGCGGTTAAAATTTGCAAAATGAACGTTGATGAAGCTCCTAACACGGCGGCCGAATATGGTATTCGCAGTATTCCTACCATGTTTTTGTTCAAAGATGGCAAACAAATTGATACCAAAATCGGTTTTAACTCACAATCCGCTATTGTTTCGTGGCTTAATTCGCACAAATAAAAACAGCTCCGTAAAAACTAAAAAAATCCGGCATCAGACCGGATTTTTTAATATTTCCGTAATCTTATTTTGGTTGAATAGTAAGCAAAGATATAATATAGTAACTTAGAACTAAATAACAAAGGTTAATAAAATGGTTAAAATCAACGACGTTGAGTTTTCGGATATTTACATCACTCCTGAAAAAGTTGCCTACATTCCTGATGATTTAACAGAAAATGGTTTGCAAATTTTTGTGGCTTCAGACTTTGAAGAGTTTTATAAGTTGGTTGAAGATTCGTATGAAGGAAACTCCAGTTATTCTGTGTTGTATGAAAATGTATTTTTCCGCGTGGAGCGCAGTATGACGGTTACCGGCGTGCAGTATTGTATTCGTAAAATGCCGCGGGTCGTTCCTGATTTTAATACCTTGGGTTACCGTAAAGAATTATCCATGTACTTAAACGGCCTTTGCAAAGCTTCGGGGCTGATTTTATGGGCAGGTGCCACCGGTTCCGGTAAAACCACCTCTATTTCATCGTTGCTCAAAGAATTTTTGGTGCGGGAAGGCGGCTTTGCTTATACTATTGAAGACCCGTCTGAAATGCCGCTTGACGGCGAATATACCGCAGCTAACGGTTCGTTCGGTTTGTGCAAACAAACTCAGCCGATAAATAATAACTGGGCAGAGTCTTTAAAGTCAGCTTTGCGTTCAAAACCGCGTTATATCATGGTAGGTGAGATTCGTACCCCTGATACGGCGAGCGAATGTTTGCGCGCCGCCACTTCCGGACACCTTGTGCTTTCAACTATTCACGCCAACAATATTCCAGATGCTATTAACTCTATGGTAAAATACGCGTCGTCTTCAGATATGAGCGAGGCTTTGGCTTATGACTTGCTTTCGCGCGGTATGCTTGCCGTGCTGCACCAGTCATTGCGCGGTGTTGGCCATAAAACTCCGATTTTGCGCTTTTTGTTTGCCAACCCAGATACTACCAAAGGCTGTCAGGTGCGCAGTATTATTAAAAGCGGCAAGCTTAATTTAGCCACCCCGATTGAAACTCAAATGACCCGTATGGCGCAAGGCCGTCCGTTGTTTGAAGAAATGTAGTTTATATTACTTAAGCCCCGACTGTTTAACTTCGGGGCTTAAATTTTGCAGATTGTATAATTACTTATTTCCAGAATATACCAATAGAGCAGTACCCGTCTTTGCAGCTTTGGCAAGCTTTCTCTAGATTGTTTAAGGTTATGTTGCGTAAACAGATATAACCTGTGTTGCAATAAGCATCTCCGTAAAATGTTTCTAAATTATCCGAAGGTTTGCCACTGCCATCGCTATAATGTTTGTAAGTGCGCACAAACCACACATTGGCAGCGTTTTCTTTAGCGACTTTGATGATATTATAACAAGATTCCAAAGTGTAATCAGAGCTTGCTCTGCCAATCCAAAAAAGAAAGCTTGACAAGCTGGGGTCGCCGGCTGAATAAGTGATGCTGATATTGTTATTAAAATATTTGTCTTCCAAAAAAGTTTCATCAAGCTTGACTATACCGTCAGGTAATAAGTTTAATTTACTTAGCAAGGTGTTGTAATATATTACGCCGGTTGGGTTACGCGGTAATTTATCTTTAATGGACAACACATTATTTATCAGCATATTAATCGCTTCGGCGTGCTTGTTAAGCTTGTACTTCATCATTGCCTTGGAATATCCTGCAATCGCCCCGACGGATAAGACGCCGATGATAGCGAGCACGCCTAGCATTTCAACCATTGATCTTCCGGATTGTGTATTCATGATAAAATCTCCTCAAAAAGTTAAAGTTGAAAAGATTTTAGCTCGCGTTTTTTTTTTGCAATATTTACGAGTCCGTGCTGTGCATAAGTTGTATTGCCAAACAATAAGACCGGCTTTTGTGCCGGCCTTATAAGTTATTCGTATATCCAAGCGATAGTGTTGTTATTTTGGCATAGGTTGTTTGCCTGTTCAGCCGTTATCGGCAGCGGCAGTTTTCCTCCCCACTCAAAATTATACACCTTATCAGCGGCAATAAGTTTAACGGCTACTAAAGCAGGGTTTTCCGCATGAGATAAATTATCGGGAAGCACTGCTTTGCAAGCAGATTTTCCGACATTGGCAACAGTTATCATAAAGCGCTTTCCGCCGGGCATAATCATTGAGCCGGCCTCATCTTGTCCAACATTAATTTCTTTTCCCAAAGCGCCGACAATTTTGTTTCCGCGTACCATTTGTAACGGAATAATCTTGTTTTTAACCGCGTTTTCGGTGCTTAAGCCCCAATAGTCGGGACGAACTTTGTAGTGATTACGAATTTTGTCGCTAAGCTCGCTGATTTCTTGCTTGGCAACGGAAATACGCTCGGTTTTGTTCGGAGCCACAAAAATAGCCGCCAGCAACAAAACGGTTATCACCGCCGCGGAACCGAAAATAACTTCGGTTCGCGGCAAGGTTTTAACTTTTTGCAAAATTTCCGCACTGATTTTTGGCAGTTTGTTAAGCATGTTATGCTCCCATTGCGCTGGTGATTTGGTCTTGCATTTCAAACACGCCGAACACTGCCCAAGCAATAACGCCCGCTACCGCAAGCAATGCTGCCATGTTTAATAATGATGCTTTTTGTTCAATCATGTAAGCGGATTCTTCCAACCAGTCATCAGCCAGTTTTTCCAAAGCTTCTTCAAAGTTATCCAATTCGGAATAAATTTTTAAGTCGGCAATAATTTCTTTATCCGGAAAGTTTAATCCGGTTTTCATTAAAGCCTGACCTAAGTTATCACCGTTTTTAATAAAAGTAAGAGTTTTATCAATACGTTCCTTTAAATAAGCGTTTGAATCGCGGCGCAGTGATGATAACGCGGTTGAAACCGGCACACCGCCTTTAACCAAAGCAGATAACGCCAACAACCATGTAATACCGATAAACACTTTATACAATGACCATGGAGGAATATTGTCAACCGCGGCTCTGATAGGACCGGTCCAAATACCGATGGTGGCATAAATGGTAATCATCACAATCGGGAAGGTAATAAAGGCAACCAGCCAGTTTTCTCTAATCCATTCGGAAATATCAACCAAGGTGCGCGCTGTACCAACCCAACGTACGGTAGGCGCGGCGTCAATCATCGGCGGCACCATGTAGGCACCGATACCGTAAATAATTAAAATAGCCATCATAAACAAGAATGACGGGTATGAAACCGCACCGATAATCGGTCTTATCATTTTGGTAGAACCTTCGGTAACTTTAATCAAGTTCAGCAAGGCGCTTTCAAGGTCTGAAACGTCGCCCACTGAGAGCATCAATCGTTCACGGCTCGGAGCCCAACCTTTCAAAGCATCAGAAAACGGCAAACCGTTTTGCAGGGCTTTACCCCAACTTGCTAAAGCAATAGCCATCGGTTCGCTTGGGTTTTTTCCGCCGTTGGTAATGCCGTCATGCAGCATATCAAGCGCGTCCATCAATGAAAATCGGTTACGCATCAAGGCTGCCAATTTACGATATATTTTCAAACGAGTTTCATTTGAAAAGTTGCAAATCGTTTTGGCATAATAAACTTCAATAGAGTTTAACGAGCGCATAGCTTTGTTAAAAGAGGCTGTTTTTTTCTTTTCTGCCATGTTTGTTACTCCTAGTAAACCGGACGTTGATCAAGCAGACCGCACCAACGTTCCACTTCGTCCAAATCGATATATCCTTTTAACATTCGTTCAATAGCGGCATCTCTGAGCGGACGGCCGTCAAGTTCGCTGGTCCAATAGTCAATTGCGCGCTTGGTGTCGCCGTTAATCATTAATTGCAGGAACATTGCGTCCGGCAAGATAATTTCCGGCACAGACATACGACCGCTGACGCCTTTATATCCGCAAAATTTGCAACCTTCGCCGCGAATAAAGGTGTTTTCAATTCCAAAATCGCCGAGCGCCGTTTTAAGACGTGCAAATGACGGGTCGTTCATGCGTTCTTTAACTGATTTACGGCAATAAGGGCATAATTTACGAAACAAACGTTGTGAAATTAATCCTTTAATAAGTTCAGGGTCACCAAGCATATATGACTGAATACCCATATCGCGAAGACGGGTGATAATTGCCGGCGCCGAGTTGGCGTGCAAGGTTGACCACACGCCGTGACCTGACAAGGCGCCCTTAAAGGTAAGCTCTGCAGCTGAAAGTGAACGAATTTCACCTACCATCATAACGTCAGGGTCGGAACGCAGTGCGGCGTTAAGCGCTTTGGTAAATTCCGCCTCTTTTTCTTCTTCGGTATTGGCGTTGGTAACCGGCATTTGCCGCGCCCCCGGAATAGGATACTCAGGCGGATCTTCCACGGTAATAAGGTTGATTTCATAGTTTTTTTCTTGCAAAAGCTTAATCATATTTCTTTGCAAGGTGGTTGATTTACCTGAACCGGTAGGTCCGGCAACGATGTTTAATCCGACCGGAACTGCACGCAAGCGGTAAAATAAGTTTTCTTCGCGATCGCCGAAACCCAATGATTTTAAGTCGGAGCTTCCGTCGGGATTATCATCGGCGTAAAGCAAACGCATAACCAAATATTGCGAACCGAATGCGATAGGGTTAAATTGCAAACGAATGGCGAGCACATTATGCGGCAGCATTAATTTACCGTCAGACCCGCGTAGCGGAGTTTCGCCCAGTTTTTGCGCGCCCTGAAATTCATTTTGCGCATAGTTAGAGTCGGAAATATCGGCTGAAGCAAACGCAGCGCGCACAAATGCCTCGCCCCATTCTTTGTTATATTCCATTTGGCGCTGCATCATACCGTTTACGCGGAACATAATGATGGTGGAATCTGCCACAATAACGTGAATATCTGAAACCTTTTGCGCCGATGCGCGGGCAATAACGTTAATAAAGTCAATCTGCATTTGCATTTGGTCAAGGTTGTTGACATCAACATTGGCCAAGCCGGAGCCGCGCTCCGCATAAGCATAAATGGCGCTGATTTCATTTTGACTGACGTATTGCGGAGTTTTAATCGGCATACGTCTTTTTTTAATGGTTTTTTCAAAGTTATAAACCGGACCATCAAAGCGGTGGTCTTTTGAAACCAAATATGTACCGTCTGAAAACAAAGCCACTAAACGTCTGGTTTCATCACTTAAAGTAATGTCTGAATCAGGCAGAGTCAAAAGCTTGTTGCCATTGGCAAACAAGTCTTCCAAAATATTGGTTTTTTTTGACTGATCTGATGAACTTTCAGCCAAATAAGAGCCGGACGATGTTTTGCCGGCCTTATTATCTTCATCAGTGGCTTCAGGTTTATTAACCATTGAGTATAACCCTTTTATTTAATAAACATACCGGTTCCTAATGATGGAATGCCTTTATCCGATGAAAGCCCAGGAGCAGACGGTGCGGGTTTAGGAGCAAGCGGTTGCTGTTGAGTTTTATCGGTAGTGGCGGTGCCGTCCATTTTATCCGGCTCGGTAGTCATGGCGCTGTTGCTGGTGTACAGATAATCTTTTAAGCCGTTACGATCAAATTGAATATAATTTTGCGTAATGTCTTCAATAGAGTGACCGGTGTGTAAAATTGTGCCTTTGCGAGCCAAAAATGATTCGCCGTCTTTATTAATCAGCTTGGCGGTTAAATTATCGCCTTTGCCGATAATTTCCATAATGGCATATTCTTTAGCAATATTAATCGGTGCAATTTTTGCGTCTACTGAAGTTGCAATCGGCCCTTTTTTGCTATCGCCGGCATTGCTGCCCTCGGCCGCAAATGGATTTTGTTGTCTGTTTTTGGCAGCCAAAGCATCAGCCTCAATACGCTTTTTAAGCTGAATGTTTTGCGCGGTTAAGCTGGCAACCGTACGGTCGTGATTGCTTTTAGCATTATTAGCAGTCTGAACGGTTTTATTTGAAATAGTGGTCAATTCATCAAGTTTTTTCTTAAAGTTATCGGCCAAATTTTTGCGGTCTGCTTCAACCTGCTGCATTTGCTTATAAATTTTAGCGTTCTCAGCAATCCAATTCTGATTCTGTTCAAGCATTTGGTTCATATAAGCGGTTAAGGCCTTTTTCTGTTTTAATTTTTCGAGCTCAATTTCTTTTTCTTTCAAAAGCTGCTGTTCTCTTAAAACTTTGGCTTCTTGTTCTTTTTTCCACTCAAATTCTTGGCGCTTTTTTTCTTCATCGGCGGCAAGTTGCTCTTTCATGGCTTTATCACGTTGAGCTTTGATTGCCTCAATTTCATTTCTGACTTTTTCGCGGCGCAGTTCCAAAGTAAGCAATGTTGTTTGTTTTTCAATATCAGACATCTGATTAAATAAGTCATTGTTTACTTTTTCCAAAACACCGTCGCCAAACTCTTTATTTGCCGGAGCAGGTTTTGGCGCTTCAGGCTGAGCAGCCATTAACGGAGAGGAAGAAGGAATAGCCGCACCGAGCGGAGAAGGAGCCGCGGCGTTGTTATTTGCCGGAGCTTTTGCGCCGGCCGGAACAGGAGCTTTTACATCGGCGTTTTCAACATTTTCCATACCGAGTGAAAAATCCATATCTGCGTCAAAATTTTCCGGATTCGGTTCTTTGCCGGTTGCTGCCGGTTTAACATCGGCAGCCGGAGCAACGTCTTTATCGTTGGCGGCAACAGCCTGAGGCGCAGGTTTAGTTTCGCCGGCTTTATCAGCTTTAGGCGCGGCGGCCGGAGCCTTTGCTTCCGGTGCTTCCGGTGCTTTCGGCGCCGGCGAGATTAAGCCGCTGTCAAGCGGAATAACATCGTCGTCATTTTCAATGCTGTCGGGCAATTCGGAATCCATAACCAAATTTGCGCTTGGTTTAACAGCCTTTGCGGTATTTTTTTGCGGCGCAACAGCGTTGTTGTCTTCAACCAATGAAACAACTCCCTGAGCATCACAGGTTTTGGCAGCGCTTAAAGTAATAAGAGATACCAACGCGGCTGTGAGTAAATTTTTATTTAAAAGCTTATAATACATATATTGCTCCTTCGTAATACCAGTTGTGGCTGTTTATATCATATTTAATAGTATTAATCTTAAGTCCTGAAAAATTCATTAACAAACCCAACCATTGTTTAGGATCGTGGTTAGATGTAAAGCTGAATTTAACCGAACGGTAAACATTTTTTTGCGGAGATGTCCAAGTTTCAGTTGACATATTAACCGACATCTGAAGTCCTTGGAACAAGTCGTTTAAGGTATTGACCAAATCAACTCCGTTCATTTCCGGTGGCGAGTTAAAGGTTTTAATGCCCGATAGCGGCACTGAAACAATCACGCTGTTGCCATTGGCGGCAATTGAGCGGCTTGAAAAGGTAACACCGGACTTGTCAAGCGCTTTATCAATCCACGCAATACGGCCGACTTCACGCTTCCATGAGGTAACCAAGCCGCTTGGAGTGCAGGTAATGCCTTCAATTTTCCACCCCGGAGTCACAATGCTGACCACATCTTGAGTGGCCTTAAAGCACTCAACTAACACAGCTTGTGGATCTTGCAAATTTTCCCATGGTTTCGGTTCTGGCGGCGGAGCCGGTTTTTCAATACGTTTAATAGGCACCGGAGTAACAATCGGCTTTTTCGGAGGCGCCAAAAATACCGAGTTGATTAAAGTTGAAACAAGCCAAATAGCAGCAACGCCGATTGCCGCAACCACGGCAAACAATTTTGGCCCGCGCAGTGCTCTAATTTTTTGCAATTTTGCGGTTGCGCCTTTATCAAGCAGGCTTTCAAGCGATATATTTTCAATATCATCTAAGCCCCACTCTTCAGGTGCAATTTTGCGTCCCCAATCCGGAACCGCAAGCATAGACATAAATTGTTCTTTGGCGTCTTCCTCATTTAAGAAAAGCATATCGCCATCGGACAGGATTATATCGTTACGAGCGCAGACATACCACCAACCGTTGCTAACCTTAAATACCGCCAAAAATGATGAGCGGTCGGCCAGAGCTGTTGAAACCGAAACTGCCGCGGCCGCCATTTTCTTTTTATAACCCTGATATGAAACGCACAAACCAAATTGCGGCGATTTACCCGGTTTCATACAGAACAGGTCGGCGCCTTCCAAAACGTTTTCGGAAGCCTCTATAATTTCAACAAACGGATCGTCCCGATTTTGCAGAGGTTGCCAGAACAAGCTGGCGGCATAAGTTACACCGCCAACTTCAAAGCTGGTTCCCCAAGCCTTGGTTTCATCTCTTTCCGATGAATTAACTTCGCCGGAATAATTTTCGTCTAAATTAGCATCCTCTAACACGTTGATATTCCTTTACTGTTAGTATTTCATTCTGGATTCCGGAACAAGCGGGGAATCCAAAACCACAGGGGTCAACATAATAACCAAAATACTGCGGGTTTTTTCAGCTGTTGCGGTGCCGCCCAAAAGCGAATTTTCAGCTGAGCCAACGCCGGTTTTTTTGGCAGTGTTTTCAACACGTTCATAACCGCTCAAGATTAAAGTTTCGCCAGATTTCATGGCAACTTCCTGCGTAAATCCGCGAGTTTCGATAATCGGGTTTTGAATGTATTGACCACTGGTTTCGCCCTCGCTGCTTGAGCCGCTGCCCAAATCAACTCTTTCAAGTTCAATAAGGTCAGACAAAGTGAGGTTAAACATCAACATTAAACGGCCATGTTCCAAAATGCGCGGCAAAACATCAAGGGTGAAACCGGTTTCAATTTCTTCGGTTTCAGTTGAAAGGTCATAATAGCTGCCGTCGCTGCCGGAGTTGGTTTTTGTAATTTCAGAAATATAGTTCTGAGTTTTAACCACCTGAATAGGAGCCGGTTTGTTGTTTAAGGTAGTAACCGTGCCGCTGGTAATTAAGTTGGTGGTGCCTTGTTCCGACAATGCCTGAATGGCGCCGGCCAAAGTCCACTGACCAGACAAGATGGTCATAGACAGGTTGTTGGTAACTTCAGCGCCCAAGCCGCCCGGACTTGCCAAGCCTAAATCAGTGATATGGTTGTTGCCCTTAAATGCGGCGCTTAAGTTAAGACCGTACTGGTCGGAATCTGAAACATTAACCTGCAAAACTTTAACGCTGATGGCAACCTGACGCGACAGGCGTATATTTTGTTCATTAACAAATTTTGCCACTTTGCGGATGTCGGTAGGAGTGCCGGTTAAAGTAATGGTGCCGTTAGACTGATCCATGGTCAGCTGTGAATCTTTGCTAATCATTGATTTAATTGAAGATTCAATATTAGACCACAAGTCAATATTGGCGGTGTTGCTAAGCGAAACCGATGATGAACCGGCGCTACCGTCGGTAGACGAACCGCCGACATTGACCGATAAGGTCGGTTTGGTAGGCAAGGTATACAAAACAAAGGTTTTGGTAATATATTTATAGAAGTAAATTTGCTTCTTTTCATACTTCCACCAAATGCCGAAACGATTGCAAACTTCATCAAGCAAGCCGCTTAAAGGACCTTTGTATGAAACAAGCATTTTAGTGCTGTCGGTCCATTGTGCGCCGATTGATTCCAAACTCGGGGCATTGCTGTCGGCCTGCTGTTTGGAAGCATCTTCCAAAGTTGGGTCGTAACGAACGGAAAGCGAAGTAATTTTATTTAACATATCGCCGATTTCATATAAGGTAATCGGGCGGTTGCTGATTAAAGTAACGCCGTCCGGAGTTTCCAAATAACTCGGAACCGGATCTCCTTCATATTCAACTTCGCTGGTATCACCGAGCCAAATATCGTCATTAACTCTGATAACATCGGTAACGGCCGGAGTTGTCGGCGCTTTGGCCTTTTCTTTTAAAGCCACGGTGTTTTCAACCTCGCGGTCAAGAGTGGCGTCAAGGTCGGTTGAAACGGAGCAAGCCGCAACCAAAGCGGCAACTGCCGTACCAAGAGCTAAATTAACAAACTTATTCATACGCATTTTCATCCTCCATCGTTTCAACGACTAATACGCGGTTTCCTTTATAAAATGTTGCAATCGGAGCCGGACGGGCGCGGGCAAAAGCTCTGATTAATGCCGAGCTTACATCGGCAAAACGGCCTCTGAACATAGCGCCGGCGCTCAAAACATAGTTGCGGTTAGTGTTCCAAACCAAGCGCCAGCCGGATTGTTCGCTCCATTCGGTAAGCAAAGCTTTAAGGTTTTGACCTTCTTCAGCAAGCCAATCTTGAACCGGATCTTCCATATCTTCAGGGTTTTCTTCCGTATCGTCGTCGCTGTCGGCAACAACAGTTTCCGCAACTTCTTCAATAGTGTCGGTTTCCGCTTCCGGAGCAGCTTCTTCCGGGGCGGTTTCTGCAACTGTTTCTTCAACAGCCGGAGTTTCAGCGGCTTTTTCCTCAACCGGTTCTTCGGTTACGCTGATTTGTTCTTCATATTCAATAACCTCATCTTCAACTGACGGGGGAATAGACGCCGAGAGGTTATTGCCTGCACCAGATTGTGAAATCATGCGGTCGCGGGGTGTTCTTTCGCCGTATTTTCTAAAATCGGCGGCCGTTCCGGTGTAATTAACAAACGGATCGGACGGGCAAAGATTGGGGTCTGCTGAATTTTGGCAGATATATTCATCTTGCGGAACGGCGTATGTTCTATCAACATATACTTCTGCCGGACAATCAGGACCGCTACATTGTGCCGTGTAAGCCGAATTTTGGCGCGCACAGCCGACCATACCCAGACACATCAGGCAGGCGGATAAGAGTAATTTATTATTCATATTTAATTCCCCTATGTCATACTTCATTACATTGTTCCATCATACAGGTTGAATTTTAAATAATCAAGCATTGCGCAAAACTTATTACCATGGGCGGTAATAAGAGTTGTCGTTGTCTTTGTTTACCACAACCTCTTCTTTATTGTTAAACCGAATATTCCTAATAATAAATGAATTTGGCTCGCGCGAGGTGAAAACAATATTAATTTTTCTGTAATCAACGCCGCGGTTTGCTAAAATAGTGCTTAACAAGTTAAGCCTTTTCTTTTGCAGGGCAAATGAGCTGGTGCCGTCAATTCTGATTTCAATATACAAATCGTCATTGTCGCGCGCATTATCGGCAAAAGCGTGTATCCAGCGTAAGGTTTGGCCTGAAATTTCAGCGCGATTGGGCTGAAATGAAAGCCTGAGTTCCGCCGGCAGAATTTTTGCCGGTTTGCTTTGCCCCGGAAATTTGTTGCCCACGCCGAAAAAGTCAAAAGTGCTTTTAGTCTGTCCGGAAGATTGACTCATTTCGGTTTGCGTGGTTTCATCTTTGTTTTTATCTTTATTGCCGGCAAACCATGAGGTTATACTTTTAAATAAGCCGGTTTTCTTTTCGTCTTCATTTAAATTGTTTTCGTCAGTATCTGCTGCTTCCGGTTCTTTAACCTCTTCTTTTTTAGCCGGCTTGTCATCGGGCGAATACGAAAGTTGCGGAGTTAAATTCGGATCGTTGGCAATATCGTCCGGAATAGGTATTAATAAGTTTGGCACCATCTGATAAGCCACTTTGGTTTCGGCTCCGGCCTTGTTGTTTGTTTCCGGATTAAGCGCCAATGTAATTTGTTCTTCTTTTGCAACGGATTGCAAGGTTTCGACAGCCGGCTCTGCGGTGTGCCCTTCATCAACTGCGGGTGAAGTTACCGGTTTTTCATTAACCGCCGGTTCTTCAGCTGTCGGTGTTTCTGTATCAACCTCAGCTGCGGCAGGTTCCTCGGCAGGCTCATTGACCGGCTCTTCAGTAGCAACCGGAGCCGAAGTTTCGGCGGCAACCGGCGCAGGCGCAACTGTGGTTTTATCGGCAAATTGTTCAACAATCGCTTTATTTTTAGCAAACCGATTGCCTTTGGCAACCACCCACGGGCTGTCTTCCGGCTGTTTTTCCGACATCTGTTTCCATTCGTTTTGCTTTAAATCGGCTTCTGCCAGCGTTTTTTCTTCCGGAGCTTCCGCGTCTTCAATGGTATTAACTAACGTGTTAGGCTCCAACATGGCAATTTCAGTGCCGGAAGCGGAGTTTTGCACCTCAATTTGCTTATGCAGCGTGCCGGAAGTTTCCAAAAGCGGAATATCTTCATCTTCAATCGGGGTAACGCTCAGCGCAGTATTATCGGCAACCGTAATATTATTTTCAATCGGGGTAACGTCCGCCCCTTCCGGCGCATACAAAACTTTAGTCGGTTCGCTGATTGTATTTTGTGTTTTTTCATCTTGCAGCGTATCGCTGATATCTGCATAAACAATGCCGCTTTGCTCATAGTCGGGCTTGGATATTTGCGCCGCGGTTATAACTTCAGGCTCCAGTACAATTTCTTGCGCAGAGGCAAGGTCGGTGTTGATGGTGCTTTTAGTAACCTTTTTACTTTCGGAGGTGATGGTATCGGCGGCAATAATTTCAGGCTTTTGCTCAAAAACAGGCAACGGCTCCGCCACCGGTGCGGGCGCGGTTAAAGCCTCAATGGCGCTAACGTCAACAGCCGGTGCAGAGCTTATCGGCGCCGCCAAATCTTTTGGCTTTGAAAATAAAGAAATATCCTGTGTTTTAATTACCTTATTGCCGGTTTGGCCTTTAGGAGCTTCCGGCGCGCGGAAAAACACTTTACCGACGGCGGCAACCGCCAGTAAAGAAAATAAAAAGCTGTAAACAAAATTTTTAACTGCTTTTTTCTGCATAAAATTTCAAGCTCCTAATATGGCAATTTATCGCGCCAAATCAATATGTTTGCACACAATTTGGGCGCAAATCGCCTATCCACTTACAAAAAAGATACAACTAATAACATTAAAATTGCGTTAATATAATGAAGTTGCGGAAGTTTTTTCTGTGTAAAATGTTTTAGCCGCGGCAATGGGTCATAAATATAAAAA
>CALETM010000280.1 GCA_937920765.1 uncultured Alphaproteobacteria bacterium
AGGGCAAACTGCAAAACTTGTAAAAATCGTTTGATTTTAGATATAATTATGTATAGGTTAAAAACAGGGCGGCCGGACAGCCGCGCCGCGGAAAGTAAAATCCGGCGGTGAGGAAAGTCCGGGCTTCATGGAAACAAGGCACCGGATAACGTCCGGCCGGAGAAATCCGAGGGAAAGCGCCACAGAAAATATACCGCCGAAATATATTTTCGGTAAGGTTGAAATGGCGAGGTAAGAGCTCACCGCTGCAACAGCAATGCTACAGGCATGGCAAGCCCTGCTTGATGTAAGACCAAATAAGGAGTAATCAGAATTTATCTGACTGAGAGTTTCCACTCTGTCCAGAGGTAGGTCGCACGAACGAATTGGCAACAATTCGGCTTAGATGAATGGCTGTCGCAACAATCTTTGCCGTAAGGTAAAGCTAGTGTTGACACAAAACCCGGCTTATAGGCCGCCCGCATTATTTTTTGGAGATAAAAATGCTGCAACAAACCTTAAAAGAACCCCTGATAATAAAAGGAATCGGATTGCATTCCGGCTGTGATTCGGTTTTGGTGATTAAGCCGGCGCCGGTTAATACCGGAATTGTGTTTTGCCGCACAGATGTTGACGGATCCGAGCCGGTTGCCGCTACTTATGATAATGTGGTTGATACGCGCAACTGCACTTGCCTGGGTAAAAACGGAGTTTTGGTCAGCACAATAGAGCATTTAATGGCGGCGTTATACGCGGCGCAAATTGATAACGCTTATATTGAGTGCAACAATCAGGAATTGCCGATTTTAGACGGTAGTGGCATAGTTTTTTATGACAAGCTGGCCACCGCTCCTAAACAGCAGCAAAATGTCGGCAGTAAATTTATTGAAGTTTTAAAGCCGGTTGAATTTGCTGACGGCAAGGGCGGAAGCGTTAAATTGTTGCCTAACGGCGGAAAAAGCTTAAATGTGCATTTTGAAATTGAGTTCCCGTCCAAAATTGTTGGACATCAGGTATTTGACGGCAAAATCACACCCGAAATTTTTAGCTCGCAAATTGCGTTGTGCCGCACATTTTGTGAAAAATATCAAATTGAATATTTAAAGTCGCTGGGCTTAATTAAAGGCGGCAGTTTGGATAATGCGGTGGTGCTTGACGGCGACACAATTTTAAATCCGGAAGGATTCAGAGTTAAAAACGAATGCGTTAATCATAAGGTTTTGGATTTAATCGGCGATATGTATACTTCGGGGTACCGTTTAGCCGCCGATGTACACGCTGTTCGCAGCGGACATTTTCATAACAATGAAATTTTGAAAAAATTATTTGCTGATGTTGCAAATTATAAAGTTTTTGACGGAGATAAAAAATAATGAAAGTTTTTACTTGGCAAAAAGCAGCAATGGCGCTTTGCGGAATGTTGATGCTTGCGGCGTGCGCTTCCGGAAAAGCTGATGAAGAATCGGTTTTAAGCGCGGAGGAGCTTTATAAACAAGCTTATCACGATTTGCAAAAAACCGCTTATGCTAAAGCCGCGGAAAATTTTGAAAAGGTTGAAATTGAACACCCGTATTCAAAATGGGCTGTAAAGGCTAAGTTGATGGGCGGTTACGCGCATTATAAAAATGAAAAATATGACGACGCAATTATCAGTTTTGAGCGCTTTATTAAGTTTCACCCCGGAAATAAAGACGTTGCCTATTCTTATTATATGAAGGCTTTGTGTTACTATGACCAAATTAGTCCGGCTGATAAAGATCAATCGATTACCGCGGAAGCTAATGATGCGCTGCGGCAGGTGGTGATTATGTTTCCGAATACCGCATATGCCAAAGATGCGGCGCAAAAGCTTAATTTAACGGCTGATCATATGGCCGGACAGGAAATGGCAATCGGACGTTATTATTTAAACGGCAAAAATTATCTTTCGGCGCTTAACCGCTTTAACACCGTGGTTGAAGATTATCAGACTACTACGCAGATTGAAGAGGCTTTATATCGACAGGTGGAAATTTATACCATTTTGGGTATGGATAATCAGGCAGTTAAGACGGCTAAGGTTTTGGAACATAATTATCCGCAAAGCAATTGGAGCGCCAAAGCTCAAAACATAATTAAAGCTAAATAAGGTCTAAAATGTTAAAGTCGCTCTCGGTTCGTAATGTTGTCTTGATTGACTCGCTTAATTTGGAATTTAGCGGCGGGCTAAGCGTGTTTAGCGGCGAGACCGGCGCCGGTAAATCTATTTTGTTAGATTCGCTTGGGTTGCTTTTGGGCAATAGGGCAGATTCCGGCTTAATCAGAAGCGGAGCGGATAAATTAACGGTGAGCGGCGTGTTTGAACTTGCCGATAAAAACAATCCGTTTTTTTGCTTATGCGCTGAAAACGATATTGAAGTTGATGATGAAATTATTATCAAGCGCTCGCTTACCATTGACGGTAAAAGTAAAATTTTGCTAAATGATCAACCGATTACGCTGCGGTTGCTTAAAGAACTGGGCGCATATTTGGTGGAAGTGCACGGGCAATTTGATAATCAGGGCTTGCTTAATCCGGCAACTCATTTGTCGGTGCTTGATACTTTTGGCGGCTATAATGCTGAATTAACGGCTTTGGCAAACAGTTATCAGTCTTATAAAAATTTGCAAAAGCAGCTGAAAAATGCGGAACAGGCTTTTGCAGATGCCTCGCGTGAAGAAGATAATCTGCGCCATTGGGCCGATGAGCTTGAAAAAGCAAAAGTTAAAAAAGGCGAAGAAGACGAACTTAACCGCAAGCGTAATGAATTGATGCACGCTGAAAAAATTATAGAGAGCTTAAATACCGCGTATACTTCTTTGCAGGGGCGCGATATTGCATCGTCGATTCAAAAAGCGCAGAGCGCGCTTGCCAAAGTGAACAGCCTGACTGAGAATAAATTTGCCGATATTGACGAAGAGCTTAATACGGCGCTTATTCAATTAGACGAGGCGGTTGCGCGCATTGAACAAGCCAGCAGTGAAATAAGTTTAGATTCCGGCGAGGCGGATAGCGTGGAAGAGCGTTTGTTTGCGCTAAAAGCATTGGCTCGCAAGCATCAGGTTAATGTTGATGACTTGCCCGATGTTTTGACTGGTTTTAAGGCTAAACTTGCCGCTATTGATAAAGGCGGAACCGATATTGCTGATTTACATATGGCGGTGGAAAAAGCCCGTAAAGAATATATGCAAAAGGCCGCAAAAATAACCGAATTGCGCCAAAAAGCCGCGCGAGTTTTAGATGCCGCGGTTATGGCAGAATTGCCGCCGCTTAAAATGGAAAAAGCTAAATTTGTGACTGAAATTAAACCGCTTGCCGAATCGGATTGGAGCGAGCGCGGCAGCGATGCGGTTTGCTTTACGGTGGCCACTAACCCGAGTTCACCGCAAGGTCCGCTCAGCAAAATTGCTTCCGGCGGCGAGTTAGCTCGTTTTATGTTAGCGCTTAAAGTAAATTTGGCGCAAAAAAGCAGTGTTGAAACGCTGGTGTTTGATGAAGTGGATTCCGGAATCGGCGGCGCTACCGCGC
>CALETM010000281.1 GCA_937920765.1 uncultured Alphaproteobacteria bacterium
CTCTAAAACTTAATTAATCGGTCAACTAATTTGTAAAAAGGCTTTATATTATGAAAAAAACTTTGATTGTCGGCGCGGCTTTGTTAATCAGCGCTTGCGCTTCAGAAACTTTGTTTCCTTCCAATAACCAAATCGTCAGCACTCCGGCGTCAGAAAAAATGCAGCTTGACGCTAATACCGGCACGGTTGTCGGTCGTAAAGTTGCAGAATTTAAAAATGAATTGAACCAGATTCGCGCTCAGCTGAATAAAGAATCTGAAACTTTGGTTAAATTGCGCGCTGATGTTACCGCTAATATTACTAAATATAATGAAATTATGGCGGCGATGGAAACTAAATTGCAGCTCGGTACCACTCCGGCTAACCCGAAAATGGTTGCTTTGTACAACAATGCGCAAAATGTTTTGCAAGAAAATGAAACCGCGGTGGAGGGCTTAAATACCCTTTCTGCCGATACTGCCGCTTTAGGTACACAACTTGCCGCTCTTATCAGCAGTGTGCGTGAAACATACACTGTTCCGGGAGCATTAGACGAAGATCACGCTAATTTGCGAGTTTTGGAAAACGGTGCCGAACAAACTGCAGTTGCCGTTAAAAACATGATGGCGGAAGCGATGATTGATTCAGCGCAACAAAAATCTGCCGTTCAAAATGCTCGCGCCCGTTTGCTTGGTATGAACAATGCTATTGCGCATGGCTCTTTCAGACCTGATAATGCGCTGATTTTGGTGCAACCGCAAGCAATTCAGCCGCAGCTGCGTCCGCAAATCATGAAACAACCGTTGCCGAAAATTAATGCGCCGGTTAAAGCTTCCGTTAAATCTAAAGCGCCGCAAAAGGTTGTTGCTCCGGTTAAAGCCGTTAAAAACACACCGTTGTTTAAGATTGAATTTAACGCGGAAGATGTGCGCTATAAAAACGATTTAGAATCGGCAATAAATAAAGCTCTTGCTGCCAATGCGCAGGCAAAGTTTAAGGTTGAGGCGGTAAATCCGTTGGAAACTGCCGCTACGGCCGATTCAAAAAAATATGCGGCCGAAGTTTTTGCCGAAATGATTAATTTGGGTGTTGCTCCTGAAGATATTACCATTGTTTCAAGAGCCGGTTCTGATGTTAAAGCCCCGTTGGTTAATGTTTACGCAAAATAAAACATTCTAAAGCAACAAAAAAGGTTTCAGTTTAAGACTGAAACCTTTTTTTGTTGCCTGAATACGGATTAATCGACAGGTTTGATATGCCAAATTTTATCAGCGTATTCCATAACGGCGCGATCGCTTGAAAAGTAACCGATGCGGGCGACGTTCAAAATGGATTTTTTGTACCATTCGTCTTTTCCGCGGTAGTCGGTTTCGGCTTTATGTATAGTTTGGTTAAAGTCTTCCAAGTCAGCTAAAATAAAGTAATAATCGCGATTGACCAATTCTTCAAAAACAGGCTTGAACAGCAAAGCATGATCCTTTTCGCAGAACATGCTGGAGTTAAGCGAATTTAAAATACGTTTGATGTAATCTGACTTTTCATAAATTTCACGCGGTTTGTATGTTGAACGCATGGCTTTAATCTGTTCGTCTTTTAAGCCGAATAAATAAAAGTTATCGGCGCCGACCGCCTCGCGAATTTCAATATTGGCGCCGTCATAAGTTCCGACGGTTAATGCACCGTTTAAGGCAA
This sequence comes from uncultured Alphaproteobacteria bacterium, assembly GCA_937920765.1. Classification (GTDB taxonomy): domain Bacteria; phylum Pseudomonadota; class Alphaproteobacteria; order RF32; family CAG-239; genus CAAFZY01. The sequence continues at coordinate 1,672 of CALETM010000281.1, forward strand.
ATTTCATATTACCGGTACCGGAAGCTTCGAATCCGGCGGTTGAAACCTGCAGGCTTACATCTGCGGCCGGAATCAGGTGTTCGGCCAATGAAACTTTATAATCCGGCAAGAAAACAACTTTAATGGCGTTGTTGACCCGCGGGTCGTTATTTACCACATCTGCCACATTGTTGATTAATTTAATTATGAGTTTGGCAAAAGTATAAGACGGCGCGGCTTTGCCGGCAAAAATATAGGTTTTGTTGTGTATCGGGCGGACATTGTCTTTAACAATAGCCAAATAATCGCCGATAACCTGCAAAATGGTCATTAATTGACGCTTGTATTCATGAATACGTTTGGCGTGAACAATGTACATGCTGTTGGCATTAACCATAATCCCCGCATTTTTGAAAATTTGGAAAGCCAAATGCTCTTTGTTGGTGCGTTTGTTTTCAGCAAATTTTTTAACAAATTCATCATCATTAATAAATTGTTCAAGTTTTTTGAGCTCTTCTAATTTAGTAATCCACCCTTTGCCGATTTTGTCGGTAATCAGGTCGGCAAGCGGGGTGTTGGCATGTAAAAGCCAACGGCGCGGCGTGATGCCGTTGGTAACGTTAATGAATTTTTCAGGCCACAGCTCGTAAAATTCAGGCACAAGCGAAGTTTTAATCAGTTCAGAGTGCAGTTTTGCAACGCCGTTGACGGAAAATGAACCGACAATCGAAAGGTTGGCCATGCGAATAATTTGATTGTTGCCCTCGCCGGAAACAATGGAAACTTTTGCCAACTTGGGCGAGTTGTCGCCAAATTTGGAGCGGGCAAATTCCATAAAGCGCTTGTTTATTTCATAAATAATCTGCAAATGACGCGGCAACATTTTACCTAAAATACGAACCGGCCAGGTTTCAAGAGCTTCCGGCAGTAAGGTGTGGTTGGTATAGGCAAAAATCTTGGTGGTGATTGCCCATGCGTCGTCCCATTCTTGCCCGTATTGGTCAATAAGCATACGCATCATTTCGGCAATGGCTAAAGCCGGGTGGGTGTCATTTAATTGAATGCAAACATATTCCGGCATTTTATAAAAGTCGTTGCTCTTTTCCAAAAAGCGGCGGATAATATCTTGAATTGCGCATGAAACAAAGAAATATTGTTGAGTGAGGCGCAGTTCTTTGCCGGATTCAACCGCGTCGGACGGGTATAAAACTTTTGAAATGGTTTCGGTTTTGATTTTATCTTTAACCGCTTCCATATAACCGCCTTCATTGAAAACGTTAATGTCAAGCTCTTCATCGGTTTTAGCGGAGAACAAACGTAAATAGTTTACTGACTTGCCGTCGTAGCCGACAATCGGAAAATCATACGGGACGCCATACAGAGTTTGTGTGTTTACCCATGTAAAATACGGCTTGCCGTCGGCGCCCATGTAACTTTCAACATTACCGTAAATCGGAATGCTTACTTTGCGGTCTTGGCGGGCAAACTGCCATGGCGAATTTTCGCCGAGCCAACTGTCGGCTTGTTCAATCTGCCAGCCGTTTTCAAATTTTTGCTTAAACAAACCGAATTGATAGTTAATGCCATAACCGAATCCGGCTAAACCCAATGAGGCCATGGAATCAAGATAGCAGGCCGCCAAACGTCCTAAGCCACCGTTGCCTAATGCGGGGTCGTATTCGGCGTCAAAAATTTCTTCCATAGAAATATTGGGAAACCCGTCAATATGAATTTCTTTAAGTAAGTTAAACAGTTCAAGATTGTGCAAATTATTTTCAAGCGAGCGGCCGATAAGGTATTCAATTGAAAGGTAATAAACCCGTTTGGAGCCGGCATCATTATAGCGATGAATGGTTTGATACATTCTGTCCATGGCAAATTCGCGCACTGCTAAAGCAATAGCCTCAAAGGCTTCTTCTTTGGTAAGTTCGCAAGTGCGTTTACCGATAAAATATTTAATATAGTGTTCAATTGAAAGCTTTAAGCGGGCTTTGTCAATTTCATTTACGGCTTTTGATTCGTCTTTTTTCAAAATGTTTCCCCTTGATTTTAAAATACTCTTTTATACCGAACTATATAAAAA
>CALETM010000282.1 GCA_937920765.1 uncultured Alphaproteobacteria bacterium
GAGATAGCGTAGCGTCTCGTGGGCTCGGAGATGTGTATAAGAGACAGCTGTATACCAACAAAAGGAATATAGCATCCAGTGGTATATGGACCGCGCCAATAATACCGCAACACAACGCTCCATAGAAATTTGCCGCAACATTATTACAACCGCCAAAGAAAACGCCGCCAATATTGATGAAGTACAACAGCGTTCGCAAAACAGCGATGGCCACGGATATAAATACAAATTAATGCTTGGTGATTTAAGTAGCAGAAACGGCACTAAACTGCGCAATATCGGAATAAAAGAAATTGATGATTTTTGCTCATCATGTAACTCAGAACTATTTTGCCGCATATTGATTTTCTTTAAACCATAAAAAATAGCGCACATTTCCCAACGTGCGCTATTTTTCGTTTTAGTGTATTAATGCTTATGAGTAGTTAGAATGAGTATTTATTAATCAGCCTCATCGCTGATAACTGTTTTATCGTGCAGAGCGGTAAAGCAGTCTTGCATTATCTGAATGTTTTTCATCACATCTTCCGTGATGAATTCAGATTTTCCTTCAGCACCCAACTTCTGATACCTGATAAAGGTTTCTGTTTTCAAAAATTGGGCAAAATCTTTTTGTAGTACCCCCATAAGAAAGGCATCGTGCCCATCTCTGATGTGCTTTGTTAGAGCATTTGTCAAACAGGCGGTATACTTATAGAGATGTGTGAGCATTTTAATTGCTTTCAAATCTCCCATCTGCCATGCGCGAGCAATTAAGCCGCTGATCTGCACACCGAAATCTTTGATAAGATCAATGGTGCTTTTTATGTGTTGTGTTTTCATAATTTATTAAAAATTTTGATTTATATGCAAGGTAGCATATTCAGCTTTACTTTGCAAGCTTTTTTTTGACAATTATTTTGTCAATGGGCGTTTATCAAATTTTAGGGATTAAAACATATACTGATAATAGCGCCAACCTTAAAGGACAAAATTATGCCAACTTACCGCATCATCGGCATTATGACCGGCAACTCCATGGACGCCATGGACATGGTTTTAACTGAATTTCACAATAAAAAAATGCGCGACATATGCTCGTTCAGCGTGCCGTACAGTCCTCAAATGCAACAGCAAACCGAAGATTTACGCCGGTTGGTATTCAATCGCGATAAGTCTGAAATTTCAGCTATGCCGGAATTTCAAGAATGGCATAATCTTTATATCCGCCTGTTGGCTGATGCGGTAAACCAAATGTGCAAGCAAAATAAGTTAGATAAAGCGCAAATTGATGCTATCGGCTTTCACGGAAAAACTTTAGACCATAATCCGCCTTCCAAAGCCAAAATCGAGCACACTCTTCCTTACACGTTGCAAGCCGGCTCCGGTCAAATGCTTGCTGATTTAACCGGCGTTAAAGTTGTATATGATTTTCGCTCCGCACCGCTCATGGCCGGTTTTGAGGGAGCCCCTTTAGTTGCCCCGCATAATGCGCATATCGCCTTATCCGAAGGTGACGGCATTTATTTTAACGGCGGCAACACCTCCAACTTTGCGGTTATAAATGGCGGCAAAGCCTTAATCAGCTCCGACGCCGGTCCTTTTAACGAATATACCGACAACTTTATCCGCACCCATACCGCCGATTCGTGCGACTATAACGGCAAATACGGAAAATCAGGCAAAATATCAACATCGCATTTGCAAAAATTGTTTGATTTATGCCGCCCTTATTACGAACTTTCCTTGCCCAAATCGGGCGACCCCGCTTATTATCACAAAGAACAGGTTTTTGCCTTGTTAACAGATTTGTCCTTTACTGATGCCGTACGCACGCTTGAATATTTTGCCGCCTATATTGCCGCGCACGCTCTTACTTTAATTGCGGATAATATTACGCTTCCGCCGCAAATTATATTGTTCGGCGGAGGTTGGAAAAACCCATTGGTAATGCAATCTTTTTCTGATATTTTAAGCGGAAATGGTTATGTTTTATCCGAACACCGACAACAATTTGCCCGTCTGCGCCAACGCTTTAATTTAACCTTGCCCGCTATTAAATTTTCCGAATTCGGACAATTTATGGAAGCTCGACTATTTGCGGATATGGCGTATTACCGTTTGCAAAATAAAGTTTGGGAACTGCCGGAACTTTTAAGCGCTCCAGAACCGATATTATGCGGACAAATTGCCGCTCCGCAAACAAAGCGCAACACTTACACCGACCAAATAAATCTTGCCGCCAAAGGTTGGCAAAAAAGATATAATTCTTGAAATGTGTCTTGACAAAATCGCCGAAATTTGTTATATGGGAAACAGTTTATAATACTATTGTTTCACTAAAATTTTTTACGTATGAATTATTTTACAGTAATGGATTGGGTTTTGTGCGGCGTAGGTGTCGTACTGCTCGTGGCTCTGATTTTCCTTGTTAAAGGAATCTTATCTTTGCGCTGTGTGGTTGCCCCGAATGAAGTTCACATCATCCGTCAGGGTAAAAAGACTCTGAGTTACGGCTCTGATGTAAACGACCAAAGCAACACTTCAGCCGGAAACTCTTACTATAAATGGCCGGCATGGTTGCCGTTTTTAGGCGTTTCGGTAAATATCCTGCCTCTGTCCGTCTTTGACATAAGACTTGATAATTATCCAGGATACGATAAAAATCGTTTGCCGTTTGCGCTGGATATTCAGGCTTTCTTCCGTATTTGCGATTACAAGTTGGCGGCATCGCGTATCAGCGATTTTACTGAACTTAAATCGCAACTGACCAGTATTTTGCAAGGTTCTTCCCGTTCATTGCTTGCCAATGAGGTTTTGAGCGACATCATGGGAGAACGTAACAAATACGGCGAAATGTTCACACAGGCAATTGCCGAATCTCTTAAAAGCTGGGGTGTGGAATCCGTTAAAAACATTGAGTTTATGGATATCCGCGATGCCAAAGGCGAGTGCGTGATTGAAAACATCATGAAAAAGAAGAAATCCGAAATTGAAAAGGATTCTCGTATCGCGGTGGCTGAAAACAACCAAGCTGCTAAAGAGGCTGAAATTTCTGCTCAACAGAGTATTGATCTCCGCCAGCAAGAGTCTGATGAAAGCGTCGGAAAGCGTAAAGCTGAGGTAAGCGCCAATGTCGGAATTGCGCAAGAGGTATCAAAACAGCAGGTTAAAGATGCTGCCAAAACTACCAAGGAAAAGGAAATGGCCGTACTCGAGGTTGAAAAAGTCCGCAATGCTGAAATTGAAGAAAATGCCAAATTGAAGGCTGCCGAAATTCAGAAAAAAGCCAAAGTGGTTGAAGCTGAAACCTCTCAGCAGCAAATTCAAATTGCGGCTGAGGCGCAAAAGACCAAGCTTGTTACCGAGTCTGAAGGTAAAAAGACTGCGGCTGAAAACGAGGCTCTTGCCATTAAGGTTGTCGGCGAGGCAAACGCTGAAGCTGAAAACAAGCGCCAGATGGCATCCGTTAATGCCCAAATCGAACAGGCCAAAGAAATCGGTACCAATGCCGGTTATCAGGAATATCTGGTTAAAACCCAGTACATTGAGGCCTACAAAAACATTGGTATGGAGCAGGCAAAGAATCTTGGCAATGCTGACATCAAAATTATTGCCGGAGCCGGCGATGTGCAAAATGGTGTTTCCAAAGCATCTGATGTCCTTTCTCCGAACGGCGGATTTGCGTTTGGCGGAATGCTTGAGGCTTTGGCTTCAACCGATGAAGGCAAAAAGCTTCTTGAAGGGCTTATGTCTAAAGTAAAGTCCGAAACTAAAAAAGACTAAACTTTAGTCTGCTTATCAAAAAAACAACCTCTGAAAATTCAGAGGTTGTTTTTTTGTTTATATCCGATTATCTTGTTATTGTTTGTAAATATATATATTGACTTGTTATATTATTTCCCATAAATTTTTACGCAAGGAGAACTTCAATGAAAAACTTTTTGCTTTTGTGCTCAGCCATATTTTTACTTGGAATGTCCGCCGCATATGCCGGCAATGTTGAATATGGTTACAACGCCCACGGCGATTATGTTCCGGTCAGAGTAAACGGCAAACACATAACTTACGGCTATAATGCGCAAGGCGATTATGTGCCGACCGCAATCGGCAACAATAAAATTGAATACGGCTACAATGCGCAAGGCAAATATGTACCCAAAGCTATCGGCGATGACGACATCAGTTACGGCTACAATGCGCAAGGCAACTTTGTTCCTACTTCCGTGGGGCATGATAACGTAGGCTACGGCTACAACGCGCAAGGTAATTATGTCGCCACTTCAGCCGGAGATAAACAAATCGGTTACGGGTACAATCCGCAAGGCAACTATGTTCCGGTATCAGTCGGCAAGCACTGATTTTTTTATAAATAACAGCCATTTAAACAAATAATACGCCTTGAAAAAGCCATAATTTTTTACGGTTATGAACGGCGCAATCTTTTTTTGAAAAACCGGAACATAATACTTCAAATAACGCCGATAATTCCACTTATTTTGTATGGCAATTTGCAAACCGGCATGTTTGTTGTTAAAATAATCCTTTTGCTTTTTGGCATTCATGGTATTGACGGTTGAATCCGGATTGCTGACATAAAAATAAAAAGCATCGCAAACCGTAACTGCTTTGCGCGTTTGCGCCAATATTTGATGGCTGAATAAAATATCTTCAAAATATTCATGCGGAGAAAAGTGCATATCATACGCATCTTTGCGGTAAAGCTTATTCCATATAAAGCAATTGCGCGGCAATTTTAATGCCGTATAAATTTTGGCAGTTGATGTATAAATTTTTTGTTCCTTAAACAACAGCAACCATCTGCGTTTTAATTTTCCGTCATGTTTACGTGTTTTTTCACGTTTTATTGAGGCTATTGCCATATCGGCTCCGGTTTGTTCGGCGGCATTATACAATTTTTCAAAAAAATCATTTGAAATAATGTCATCGGAATCTAAAAAAGCGATATATTTACCTTTAGCAACCGCAAGCGCCTTATTTCTCGCCACGCTTTGACCTGAATTAGACTGAGAAATAATTGTAAAGCGCTTATCTTTCGCGGCAAATTCCCGCAAAATTTGCTCCGACATATCGGTCGAACCGTCATTAACGCAAATTGCTTCCCAGTCTTTAAAAGTTTGCGAGCACAACGAATTTAATGAATTACGCAAATAGTGCTCAACATTATAAACCGGTATGATAACTGAAATGGCTGGATTTTTCATTTAGCTGTTCCTATTATTAATCAATATATATAAGATATCATATCTTTTCAAATTGTAATAAAAATTTGCAATGCCATAATACAACTTATGCACAGCACGGACTCGTAAATATTGCAAAAAAAAAA
>CALETM010000283.1 GCA_937920765.1 uncultured Alphaproteobacteria bacterium
GGCCTGCTATATGCGCAAGGTTAAAGCCTCATTCTACAATGCTATGCTGCGGCAAGCCGTTATGCAGATACGGCAAAAAAACGAGCGTCTGATTTTTGTTTCAGATTATGTGCTTGCTCAAGCGGTACAAAACCTGCTTGCTTGTTCTAAAGAAGAATACCGGCATTTTATGCAGGAACTAAAGAAAAATAAGTATGAGCCGTTGATAAAGCATATTAAAGCTAAAAATGAGGTTTTAAGCCTTGGACTGTTGGCTCATTTTGCGCCGGAGCAAGCTGAAAAACAAATTAAAGCATTGCTGAAAACTATGCCGGATAATGCCAATTTGCTACTGTTTGCCGCGGAGTTTTGCGCGCTTAAACTTGATTATGCGGCTTTGAAAAAAACACTTGATAAAATAAAAGTTAAGCGTCTTAAAACCATTGCCAAAGCAGAATTTTTGCTTTTGAAGGCGCGCCTGTCGGTTTATGAGGCGGATATGGCCAAGGCGGTGCAACTGCTTGCCGAATCGGGAAAAATATTTAAGCGCAAGCGGTGTTATTACAGCGAATCGGAAGTGTATTTTACGGCCGGCGAAATTTATCGAGCGTGCGCTATCAGTGATGTTTCGCAAATGATGTTTGAAACAGCCGGCAATATTGCCGCTAAAATCGGCGGTAAAAATGAGGAAGCTAAATCATTGGCGGCTAAGGGTATGCTTACCGCCGGACAGAATCGTTTTGACGAGGCAACTGACTTTTTTAAACGAAGCCGAAAAATTTTTCATCAGGCGGGTTTTGTTAAGTCGGAATCTGAAATTATTAATCAACAGGCATTGTTGTTTGTTATGCAGGGTAAACTTGCAATGGGTATAAAATACGCAGTTAATGCGCTGAACAAGCATAAAGAAATTAATAATCAGGCGGGTGTTGCACAAAGCGCTGAAATTATGGCAATGGCGTTTTTCAGGCAAAAAAAATATACCGAGTCGTTGGAGCAGGCTTTGGCCGCGCAAAAAGGATATCTTGAAACTAAAAATTATGCGGCTTATTTTGATGCTGCGTTTCTAGAGATTCAGGCTTTGTTTATGCAAAATTGGTTAGAAAAGGCAGAACAGCGCTGTTTGAGGGTTTTGCAACAGGCTGAAAAACACCCTACCAGTTTTTATATTGCCGATATATATGGCTTTTTAGGAACCATTTACTTGCGGCAAAATAATTTAATCAAGGCTAAAAAGATGTTTTTTCGTTCAGTTAAGCTTGAAAATTTGAACGGGCGTGATGTCGGCGCAGCGTCTGATTATGCTAATTTGGCGATGATTGAAAACCTCCTCTTAAACCATGCTAAAGCTAAAGAATATGCCGCAAAAGCTAAAAAAGCGGCAGAGCGCAGCGGCGATGTAAAACTTATTGAGGCGGTTTGTAAGCAAACGGATGAATTTTGCTAAAGTTTAATTTTAGGTAAGACATTATTAATCCTGTCTCTTATACACATCTGA
>CALETM010000284.1 GCA_937920765.1 uncultured Alphaproteobacteria bacterium
AGAAAAGCAAGTCGGTTGAGCAGAGAATTAAAGAACGGGAAGAAGCTAATGAAAAAACTATACGAAAATTACTAGAGGCTGGAAATCCGGAAGAAAGTGTGGCTCGTTATGCCGAAAAATTGCGAAAAGATTGCGAAAGGTTACGTAAAAAATGGGAGCAAGAAAAGCGCTTGCAACAAATGGAAAACATCAGAGATAAGTTTAAGGGCGGTAAAGATAATCGCTGATGATACTTCTCGCAACAACCGAAACGTCATCAAACCACCAAAACCAACAACAATGTCGGAAGAGAATAAACTGTATGCTGTGCATAAGTTGTAATAAATAAGTTGTTTTTAAACAACTTTCTTATAGGCTTATAATAAGGAGAACAGGTTATGAAATTATCCGCTAAAATTACATCATGGCAAAATGCCGGTATTATTACGTCAAAACAAGGTGTTGACATTCTTGACTTTGAAAAAGCAACTGCAAAACCGTATGCATTATATGGCTTTATGGCTTTGGCGCTTTTTTGCGTCGGGTTGGGCATTATTTCCGTTATTGCTGCCAATTGGGAGCATATTACGGTAATGTTGAAATTAATTGCCGATTTTGCTTTGCTTAGCGGTGTTGCCGGTTTGACCTATTATGCCGCTTACAAAAAATGGCATATTCGTTTTGAGGCGTTTTTATGCTTGTTTGTTATTTTGGTGTTGGCAACCATCGGATTAATCGCGCAGATTTACCAGTTGCAGCCGGACGGATTTGAGTCGTTGTTGCTTTGGTCATTGCTTGTTTGTCCGTTGTTGTTTGTAACTCAAAAGCCATTGTTGCCGCTAGTTATATTACCTATTTTTACATTTTCATTTTGGGACTTTATGGGCGATAATAATACCACTAAAGAAATAATGTTGCAGATGAGTAACAGTTGGGAATATTCTGTATCGGTGCTGTGGTTGTTTATATGGTTTATTTTATGGCAAATGCTTACAATTTTTGCTCAAAATAAAGCGGTGGCATTTAAAAAAGCGCTTAAATTTTGGATGATTATATTTACAGGTTTGTTGGTTATAAATATCGATTTTGGAAGCAGTGTATTTTCGGAAGTTGCACTTGATGAAAACGGTTCGGGGTTTCTTGCCGTGGTTTTGGTCAGTATAGCGTTAGGCTTAACGGCCATATCATTATATTTAGGGCTTATCGGCGGTAAAAAGTTTTTGATTCCGGCGCTGATGGCATTGACTGTTGTCGGCGGATTTATTAATTGCGGAGCAGTATTCAGTTTTGCCGTATTGTTTTTAATCGGAATTTACGCATGGCAAATTAACAGCGTTAAAATACTTAATACCGTTTTGGCATTGACGGCGGTGCGAATTTTTATTTTATACGCCGATATGTTCAAAAGTTTGCTTTTCAGCGGATTAGGTTTAATAGCTTCAGGCTTGTTGTTATTGGCGCTTATTTGGGGTTGGCTCAATTTAAGCCGACGCCTTAAAGGGAGAAAATAAAATGAAAAAATACGGGTTGGCTGTTTTTTTGGCACTGCCGATAATTTATCTACTGGCCACTGCCGGCATAATTCATTATGAACTTTATTCTGAAAAGACGGTTACGATTGCAATGCGAGGATTTGATCCGGTTGATTTGGTGTCGGGGCACTATTTATATCTCAGACCGGATTGGGACGCTACCGATTGCTCGCAATTTGCAGATAATCGTTGTCCGACGGAACGCTTCAGTTTAAGCTATCGGTATTATATTCCGGAAGTTATTGCTTCAGATGCGGATAAATATGTTAATTGCCCCAATACCAAAACGGCAATGGTGTTTGTATGGCGCGGTAATGCCAAACCTTTGGTTAAAACCTTGTTGATTAACGGAATACCGTGGCAAGAATGGCAGCATAGCGCAAATAAATGGCAAGGTTGCAATTAAGCAATTTGCAAAACAGCTTGTTTTTCGGTATAGCTGACGGTTATTTTTACCGGCGTATCATTAAGCAGACGCATCATATAAATAAGAGGTGCCGATTGCGCCGGATTTTCCGCAGGCATTTCAGCATTTAATACTTTTTGCATAACAGCAAGCTTTCCGGCAGAAAGCGTTGATTGTGAATCGGCGGTAAAAGTCAGGCCGCTGGCGGTTTCAGAAATCTTGAGCTCGCCGCCGCGGATAAATATATCGCCCATGGCCATAATTCCAAGCATAACAATTTTATACAGTGCCGGCGTGCTGATATTAAAGTTTAATTTTATAGGCGCGGTGCGGCTACCGACAGTGGCAATATATTCTTCAGCCGGAGCGGTAATTTCCGCAATGGTTTTAACGCCGGTGTTGTTTAATCCGAATGCTAAGCGGAAAAACTTTAAGCGTGCGGTTAAAACTTTTGAACTTATGCTTAAAATCGGTTTGGCATCATCAATAGCTTCAGGGTCTTCGTCCATAAGTTCAACGGCATTGGCAACCGCGCCGATGTTGCCGATTAAGTCATGACTGATGCGAGTGCAGATAAGCTCGGAAAGTTCTGCAAAAAAATTTTGATTAAGCATATTTGTTCCTAAAAAGTGTATACATCTGTATTTAAAAAGCGCTGATCTTCACGCGACATACGAGTATAGTCAAGCTCGCGCAGCATATTGTCTTCAAGCACTAAAAATCCGGTAGCGGCGCGCATATACGGTTTGTTGCCGCCAAGCCCCCAAATTACATCGTCTTTATTATCGGGTACGCCGTATTTTTGGTTGATTTTTTTCCAAAAATCATAAACCTTAATATTGCGCAAATAAACGGACTTTTGACTGTTGCCGGTTAAATTAGCGGCTTCAGAGCGGTATGTAATGCGGTAGATTTTGTTATTGGTAAAAGTGCTGGTCAAATAAATTTTTACCGTTTCTTTGGTGTCAAACTTGTTAAACAAAGCCTCGGATATAAATTGGTAATGCTCTTTTTGCGCCAAGCGGATTACGCAGCTTTCAATTCGTTCATAGCCGATAACTCCCTGATTGCGGCATTTTTCTTCATTGCGCCATCGAATAAAGTTTGGAATATCCATTTTTTGCATACTTTTTTTATAGCCGCGTTTCAGCAAGGCTTCTTCCGCTTGCTTGTATGACATACGGAGCATTACGCCGGAAATATCAAAAACGGCGGCGTTGGAGCGCTTGATTTGTCCTTGCGCCTGCTGCATGGCAGATGCAAGCGGATTAACCGATCCGTCTTTATTTTCAATATTGTCTTTGGCGGAGGTTATCAGCTGATTTACCCAGCTTTTATTTACTTCCGGCATATTCATATCCTGAATATTTTCAGGGGCGTTTTCTTTAATATTGTCGGTCAGCGATTGACGGGTGTTTACTTTAATCGGGGTGTTGTTTTCGTCGTTATTTAAATTAACGGCATCACCAAATGCGTCAACTTCAGGATTAAAGTTTAAATCCGCCGAATCCATAATCGGCGCCTGATTAATAGCAACGGACTGATTCTGTGCCTGCGGCAAATTTATAGGCACGGTTTTGGGTTCAGCCGCAACAACCGAGGCATATAAAATTCCGGATATGAACAAAAGTGTTTTTTTCATGTTTAGCCTTTGTTAGTTTAATGCAGTATTTTAACATTTATAGGCTTAAAAAAAGTTTAATAAAAAAGAGGAGTTTTTTGTTTACTTTTTGAGCTAAAAAAGCTAAAAACAAACATATTTTTAACAACAGAGGTATGATATGAGCGATATTTGCGTTAAAGTTATCGGCGCCGGATTGGCAGGAAGCGAGGCTGCGTGGCAGTTGGCGCGCCGCGGGGTTAAAGTTGAGCTGATTGATATGAAACCGCAAAAATTTTCGCCGGCGCACAAAAATAGCAATTTTTCAGAGTTGGTATGTTCAAACTCGTTGCGCTCCGATGATTATGAACACAATGCCGTGGGGCTTTTGCACCAAGAAATGCGTCTTGCCAGCTCGCTGATTATGGAAGCGGCCGACGCAACCAAAGTTCCGGCCGGCGGGGCATTGGCGGTTGACCGTGAAGGCTTTGCCGCTTTTGTGACGCAAAGGCTCAAAACTCACCCGAATATCAGTATTGTTTCAGCTGAAATCGAAAATTTGCCGATTGACGATAAACAGCCGGTGATTGTGGCAACCGGACCGCTCACATCTGATAAATTGGCGGCGAGTATTTTGCAGGCAATAGATAATCAGGCGCTTTCATTTTATGATGCCATTGCGCCGGTGGTTTACAAAGAAAGTATTGATTTTTCAAAAGCATGGTATCAGTCAAGATATGATAAAGGCGATGGGCGCGATTATATTAATTGTCCGCTGAGCAAAGAACAATATTACAATTTTGTGCATGAGCTTTTGGCCGCAGATAAAGCGGAATTTCATGATTTTGAAAAACCGCAATATTTTGACGGATGTCTGCCGATTGAGGTGATGGCCGAACGCGGTGAAGATACTTTGTTGTTTGGGCCGATGAAACCGGTGGGGCTTTCAAACCCGAATGCAGATGAAAAACCTTATGCCGTGGTGCAATTAAGACAAGATAATAAAGAAGATACGCTGCGTAATATCGTCGGTTTTCAAACTAAATTAAAATACGGCGAGCAGGAGCGTATTTTTAAAACCATTCCGGGGCTTGAACACGCTGAATTTGCGCGTTTGGGCGGAATTCATAAAAATACGTTTATTAAAAGCCCGATTTTGCTTGATGAATTTTTGCGTCTTAAAAAATATCCGCATATTATGTTTGCCGGCCAAATAACAGGTTGCGAAGGATATGTCGAAAGCGCTTCCGTCGGTTTAATGGCCGGATATTTTGCCGCATTGCTTTGCAATGGGCGAACTCCGCTTCTGCCGCCGCGCTCAACGGCTTTAAGCTCGGTGCTTGCGCATTTATCAGATGCAACCAACATTGAGCATTATCAGCCGATGAATGTTAATTTCGGGCTGTTTCCCGATTTACCGCCCGAACTTACGCCAAAAGGAAAATATCGTTACTTAAAAGGGGCGGAACGTAAAGAAGGTTATTGCCGCCGCGCTCTGCAAGATATACTTCCGTGGCTTGAAAAAATTAAGGCTTAACTGTGGGTTGCAAAGGTTATCTGATTGACTAAGCAAAAGCAATGGTATAATCTGCAATAAAGTTTTGCCCGTAAAATGTTAGGAATGTAAATGAGTTTAATAGGAAAATTGGTTAGAAAATCGCAAGCGACGCTGTTTTGGTGTATGCATGGCTTGCCTAAAGCTCAGCGTGAGGCAATTTATACTTTGTATGCTTTTTGCCGCCACTTGGATAATGTGGTTGACGGCAATATGCCGCAACAAGAAAAATGCGAGTTGCTGAACGCATGGCAACGTGAACTTGAAAATATTTATGATAAAAAAGTTCCGGCGACCGATATCGGACGTAAAATTTATAAAAATTGTATGCGTTTTAAAATTCAAAAAAATGATTTTTCCGAGATTTTAAATTGTACGATGCTTGATTGTCCTAAACCTCTGCAAGCTCCTGATTTTAACACTTTTTACCACTACTGTTACGGAACGGCGGAAATGCCAACTTATATTATGCTTGCCATTATCGGCGAATTGTCTGAAACACAAAAGCGCGAACTGGCGCAAAGCTTTGGGCGGGCAATGATGATTACCAATATTTTAAAAGATGTTAAAGAAGATGCTATGGCCGGACATTTGTATATGCCGGCGGAGCTTTTACAAAAGGCCGGAGTTAATCTTAATAACCCGATGGACGCCATTACAGATAAAAACTTAATTGCGGTGCGGGAGCAATTGGCGCGTTTGGCAGCGGAAAATTTTGATAAAGCCTTTGCGCTTTTAGCTAAAGGCGATAAAAAGAAAATGCTTCCGTTGAAGGTTATTTTAAATATCTTTCGCCGCTATTTTGACATTATGCAAAACCGCGGTTGGGAAATTATGTCGCCGCGGCCGCATATCGGCAGGCTTGATAAATTGGCTATTGCTTATAAAACCATGTTTGGTAAATAAGCCGATGGTTTAATTGGAATAATTTGAACTTTAGTGAGAACTGATATGAACTTGTTAAATAAATCCGTGTTGTTGGCAATTCCGGCTTTGTGGGCTGTTGCGGCCAATGCCGAACCCTTGGTTGAAGAACAACCCGCAATGCCGGAGCAAACTTCGTCGCTCAAAGCAAATTTAAAGCGTTTGGCATTAAAATATACGCAAAACAGCGTGACCAATCGTGAAGAAGATGAAAATTATCCTGATTTCAGCTCCGATGAAGAAACTATGATATCGGGCGTATTTGATGGCAATCTGGAATATAATAACGCTAATTTGGTATGGATAAACAGTTTGTTTATGGAATACGGCAAAACCAAAACAACAGAAGGCAACACTACTACCAGCAGTGAAAAAGACGACCAAATTTTGCTTACTTCAGATTATATCCATAAAATGTGGAACTTGGAACAAGGCGTGGTCGGTCCGTTTGCAAGTTTGGGTTATGAAACCGAGTTTACCACTTTTGAAGAAGACGGTAAAGATTATCGTACCAAAATTGTACGCGCTAAAGCAGGTGTAAAACTTTATGATGGTGCTTATTTTAAAGATTTGTACGTTGCCGCGGTGGAAGAAGCTGATTTTACCTATGATGACAGCAATATGAAAACTGCCGCCGAAACCGGTTATACGTTTGAATATCCGGTGCGCGAAGGCGTGAACTTTGTTTCAGACGGATACTATCGTCAATACTTTGTGTATGATATGTATAAGGCAACCGACTACAAATATGAACTTAAATTTAACAATCGTTTGAGCGTGGCTATTGCCGGCGGGTTTTCATTGGCGCCGTTTGCCGATTATCATTTGGCAAAAACCAGAGGCGCCCGCAAGAGCCGCTCGGATACCACAGTCGGGGTAGCGCTTGAATATCAGGCAGATTGTTTGTTTTGGTAAAAAATAAACCGCATATAATTAAGTTGAGGAGATTTTAACATGAAAACAAAATATTTTTCCCTTTTAGCGGCATTAAGCACGGTTTTGCCGGTGCAGGTTTGGGCGCAGGCAGTTAATCCGCTGCAGCAAGATAAAGATGCATGGCGCCGGCAGGAAGCGCCGCAAGATACGCTGACTGTTACCCCGCGAATGAAAAACACTATTTCGGCGCCGTCACTGCTTAATATTACCGGAGCGGAGCAGGCGTTTTGTTATACGGTTGAAATGCCGCAGGAAGGTTATACCGGATACACAATTGACAGTATGGCGGTTACCGGATTTTGCGGAATTTTATCTAAACCCGAGATGGATTTGTTTATCCGTGAATTTTTAAGCAAAGATGAAAATGTTTCAAACGTGGTTGATCAGTGCGTTATTAAGCCCCGCGTTTTGTTAAGGTTTATGCGCGGCGTTGATTACAGCGATGTATTGTTTTCAGTTCCGTGTTATTCGTTTACGGTGTTTTATGCCGGCAACATCAGCTCGTTTAATACTTCGCCGGCGGCTAAAACTTTAACATCAATAGTTGAAGCCTATGAAAAGAAAAAAATGCAGTTTATTTCGCCGGCATTGTTAGGGCAGGTGTTGCCTATCGGCGTGCCGCAAAATGATACTCAACGCGCATTGGTTAAATCTAAACTGCAGCAAGGGCCAGTTCGTAATTGGACCCAAAAAGATAATACGGCGGCTCAAACAACGCCGCAATCGACACAGCCGGCAACCCAACCTTCACGGCAGCAAGCTGCGCCGTCTAAGGAAGGAAAAGGTTGGAACCGATTAAAGTTTAAAAATTAATCACACACCTCAATTAAAACCCCGTAAATGCACATTTACGGGGTTTTAATATTAAAGTTTAAAATTGGTGTTGTCGGTTAATTCTCTGATTTTTCTTGGTTTATCGGAAACTTAACCTGTTGAATCATATCATTGTCAATTTTATCGCCGATTTTAATATTGTGCTTATCAATATCGCCGCCGTTTAACTCTACCACAGCGCTTAAAGGCTCGGATACACGCGGGCGAATAAGCTCGGTTGAGAGCGGTTTGGCATTTTTATAAACGGCGATAATGCGTTTGTTTTGGCCGATAAAAATCATATCCAAAGGAATATAGGTGTCTTTCATCCACATTGCAATTTCACTTTGTCCTTGTAGCAAAAACAGCATACCGGAATCGTTTTTAAGCTCTTTGCGATCCATTAAGCCATGCTGCAACTGGTCTTTGGTAATGGCTTTTTCAAGATGATAGGTAACATCGCCGTCGGAAGTGTGGATAACCATTTTGGTAAGATTGGAATTTTCTTCACCGCAAGCGGATAACAGCAAAAGAACGGCAAACAATTTGGCAATTTTAGACATCATAAATATACTCCCTCTAAAAAATTATCTATGTTGTAGTCTATTATGTTTTTTTTGCTTTTGCAACTGAAAAAATATTAGTGTTGCTAAGTTATGTCCAGCTAACCTTAAATTCGTTATAATCTCTGCCGATGTATTTGGTGCAAAAATTATAAATATTGTCAAGCGTAAGGTTTGTAAGGCAAGGCGACCACCCTTTGGCACAGTTTTTATTGCCCCAGAATTCAGTGCTGTTATAACCGGTGTTATCGTCATTTCTGGTTACACTGGTAACCGATGAAATGCTATCGGCGTTTTCTTTGGCGGTTGTCAGCATATTGCGGCATATTTCCAAACTTTCGGCAGATTTAGTTTTTAGTGATGAATTGGCGCCTACTGATAAATTGATTGATTTTTGGTTGCTGGTTGAATTTATATTAAGCGCAATAATGTATTCTTGATTAAAGGCATCATAAACACGAGTATTTTTAATCATTTCTTGCGGAATTTCGCCCATTTTTATAAAATAGGCGGTTATGTTTTGGTTGCCGGCGGTGTAAAGGTTGTCAAAGCTATGCATGTTGCGCGCCACAGCGTTAATCAAAGTGTTGTATTGTTCCGCCTGTTTATTGAGCTTATACTTCATCATCGCTTTGGAATATCCGGTAATCGCCCCAACAGATAAGACCCCGATTATCGCCAGCACTCCCAGCATTTCCACCATAGACCGACCGGTGCTCGCGCTCTTTCCTAAAGTGTCACCATCGGGCTTGACCCGATGGTCCAGGTCAAACCAAGTAGCAAATTTGTTCAACCTGGATATTCGGGTCAAGCCC
>CALETM010000285.1 GCA_937920765.1 uncultured Alphaproteobacteria bacterium
CACATTAAACTTTTTATTTTAAAAAGTCTAATACGAACACGCTAAATCCCCAACTTATCAACAAGTTAGAAGACTTTTGAGTGTATCATAAAGTAAAAAGATTAATATAAATTAAAGAATTTCAACTTCTGTCTGAGAATATCGCATAACAGTAAAACCAAGCGGGTTCATCAAACGTTTGGCCATAAACATACGTTCCGGCACAAACATTGCCGTAAGCGAAGCAGTCCAATATCTGGTAACCAGCACCATACTGCCGTTTTCATAATTACGCACATCAGGCGATAAGTCATAGGTGCGGAAATCAATTTTCCATACGCGGCTTTTTTCACCCCCGACCCTGCCGATAGAAATAATTTCGGCATCGCGGACCACTTTAGCTTTAAGCAAATCATCAAGCCCTTTAAGCTGATTTTTTCTAAACTCATCATAAACCGAAGGCGATGACAAGTATGAAACCATGCCGCCGGCATACCACCGGCTTTGCATTTCGCGCTCATCATTTAACACTGTGTTGCGCAAAATTACATATTGCCGGATAAAGGTATCCATAATTTGGTTTGAAGACGGCATATCAGGAGCAATGGTTTCATATCTAACCATGCTGTCGGAGCTGTCTTGTTTGATAATTAAAAACGGCTCAACCATCACTTCCGGCGCTAGTTTAAACAATACCAATGAAGCGCTGGTAAAAAAGCCCAGCGATAAAACGGCAAACAGCATTACCAAACGCGACAACCAACAATAATAAAGCTCTTTAGCGCTTTTAGCCGCCATTTGACTATCAGTAATATAATGCACCGGTCGAGGCGCTGCATTAGCGTCCGTTATAGATAATGTTTCGTTTCCGTTTCCAAGTTGATTTACCATAGTTTATCCTATTTACTCTCCGCAATAAGGCTCTTCAAAATTATTCATATTATTTTGAAATTCTTTTTCAGCCTCTTCTCCATATTTGTTGTGTGCAGCAGCATCAGCTCGAGCCGTTTTAATCTTTTCAGATAGTTCCGAATTGGGTTCGGTATTATCATCTAAGTCAACCAATTCTTCATTATCCATCTGCAACGAGCCAAGCATATTTTTAACTTTTTTAATTTTTTCTTCCAGTGCTTCATTCAGCGGCTTAATTTTTTGAATTTGCTGCGCGCCATCTGCCGCCAATGCATTTTTACGCTCAACCAAGCCTTTGGCAATGGCATTATAGGTATCTTCATCTGACAAATCAAAATCTGCCGGCGGAATATAACCAATATCAGCAAATTTTGCGGTTAAAAATTCGCGCGTTTCATTCATTTTAACCTCAAGTTCATCTTCAGCATCTTGATAAGTGCTTTCCATATCAACAAAGTTCAAATAATCGCCAAAAACATTGCGGGTTAATAACGCTTTACGGTACGCGTTCATTTTATGAGTATCTTCCTCGCTGTTATCCTTACCGTCATCAGCTTCAGCCGCTTCCAAAAATTGCATAATTTTTACTATGGTGCCGCTGAAGCCTAAACCGCCGGCATTAATTTTGGGCGGCATTCCGCTGACGGAGGCCTCCGTGTAAGCCAAAATTTGCGCCAACTCGCTTACATCGGACTTTGACCGTGCGGACGGTTCTCGCGTAATGGCGCCGGTTTTAAATTCCGAACCGTCATCAAACGAAATACGGCCTCTGCCCATAATATTTCTGACTGATTTTACGCCGGTACATTTTTTGGTGGTTGTTGTCCGTTGATAAAGTTTATATTCTCCGCCTTTAATATCAATAACAAAATTACCGACTGCACACGGATATTTATCGCCCCGCAGCAGCGCGTCAGTCGCATTTTGGTTTAAGTCGCCGCCGATAATAGACGCAACATCAACATCGCGCTCAACAAAACCGTTCGGTTCTAAAATACGTTTCCAAACCGGCGGAATTTCTTGACCGTAAGCTAAAAAATCAGCGCGGGTTGTTTTCCATAAATCTGATTTTATAACATTGTCAAAATCAACTCCGTCGAAATGAACGATTTCACGCAAAGGCGCGGTATAGGTTATGGCAATACGTTTAGGAGCCTGAAAATCGGCAATTTTAGCGTCAATTCCGACAAAATAATTTGCATCGGGTTGATAGCATTGCTCACCATTGCAGATTTGCTCAACAATGGTCGCCGCCGCCAATTTGGCAAGAGCTTTTACATCGCCGAATTTTAATAATGGCGAACCTGAAAAAGTGGCGTTTACCTGCTTCATATTTTCCATCATTTCACGATGAATTTGCAAAATTTGTTGATGCCCTTCCAGCGTATAACGCGCATCGCCAAGATTTTTAATTTTTTTATAAGCTTCGTCCACACTGGCAAGCGCAGCTTCTTTAAATGCGGCGACCGCATTATCGGCAACCCCGATAACTCCCGTTAAATACAGCTTTTTAAGATTAGCATCTTCCGTTGCAAAATTAAGCGCTGAAGAAACAAAACTGCTACCGGCAAGCGAACGTTTAGACATATTTTTCAAACCGGCATCCATCGCCTTGTTTAAGGCTACCGAATTTTGATACTCCAGAGCTGAAGCCGTGGCCGCATAATCGCTCTTTAAGCGGGCAATACGTTCATCAATATTTTCAAGTCTGGCACGCAATTTATCAATTTGTTCGCGTTTAGTATCCACATCTTCTAACGCCGTATCTTCTTTAGCCTTAGCTTCTTCGGCTTTTTTATTCATATAAGCGACGCCCTCTTCCGCCCGTTTTTCAAAACCATTATTGTTATCTGACGACTGTTTGCTTCTTTCTTGCGCAATTTGAATGCTCTGTTTTTGATATTCAGCATTGGCTTCTGCCTCTTGACGATCTTTAACCGCGTCATTATACTTTATTTTCATATCATTAAGCTCAATATTAGCTGTATCCAAATCGGCATAGATTGAAGCTTTTTGATTTTCAAGCGTTTTTAAGTTATTGAGGTAATCATCACGTAGTTTTTTAACAGCGGCATTTGCTTTTTGCTTAGTTGCGGCCAATGTTGAAATCGGAGCATCAGCGGCAACAGCCTTTTCTGCCAACGGGAGCATATTAGTTAAAGCTTGCGTATTGTATTCTTTAACCGAATCAATTGTAAAACCTTCCGGCAATTCTGGATTACCGTTAAAATCAGTAATTGCATCACTGATTTTCATCGCTAAATTGACGGTAACAACTCTTAAATCAGCCTTATCAATATATTGTTTAACATTGTTATATTTGAGTTCAAGATATTGGTCATAAAAGCGCTTTTCATCAGTCCAAATCGGATATGAACCGCTCATTTTTCCCCATTTTGGACTGGTGGAAGCCATATCAGTGCCGATGGCTTTAGCCATTTCAGCGCCCAACTGCCACGACATTAATTCTTCTTGTCGGTTTTCGGCCTCCATTTTAGGCTCATTACTCGGGCGCAGCAATGAACTGTCGCTCACTCCGCTTGAATTTTCATTTTCATATTTTTTAGCGTTTTTTTCAACATCATCAACGCTTCCGGAGCTGTCTTCTATGATATCGGTTGCAAAATCATCTGAAGTTAATTCAAGAGTTTTTACCGCTTTGCCGGCTTTGTACGCTGATAAAATCCAGCCGCTCATACCGCCGCGGCTAGAATATTTATTAATGCCGTAATTACTGCAGATAAAATTGTCGCAAAGCGTATCGCCTTCTTGTAAATTACGTAAATTTTCAGGCGTTACGGGTTTGCCCGAATTACAAACCAAATTGGTGCCGGAATAACGGCAGCCCTTACCGGCCCATACCTCAACCGCATTCGTATAATAAGGCGTTACAAATTTAATTGCGCACTGCTCCGATTTTAATAACTGTTCAATAGCCTTTTGGTGCAATTTTTTCATCTTTGCATATTCGTCAAAGCCTTTTTTATATTCCGGCAGCTGGCGCTTAAGATTATGCGCCGTTATAGCAAGCTGTAAAACCTGATAAGCATTATTAGCCTCGGCCGAACTTTGAAACTGCTCTGCCGTTCCGCTGAATTGAGTTTTAACCTCATAAGGTTTAGCGTCGGTAATGCCGATATTTTCATCTTCAGGTTCAATAACCGGATTAAGTGCTATTCCGCCATACGAATACTGCGCGAATGCCATTGCGGTAGTCTGCTTATAAGTAAACACATCGTTATAACTGGTTTTTTCAACGTTTGTTTTACCTTCCGGCTCATCTTCCGGCATACGCGGAGTTATTCCGGCTAAAATAGCCTGAGCAACTTCATATTGCGCTTTAATTGCCATTAATTCTTCGGTGATTTTGAGCATAGAATCATAGATAGTATTGATTTTATAATAGTTTACCCACACACCCAATTCTTCATCATTCGGCGAGGCGCTGTCGCAAATATCGCTGTCAGCATCTTTACCCTCAACATAACATTTGCTTAAAGTGTCAAACTCTTCTTTAAGAGCAGCCATGCGGGTTTCTAAATCGCGCACGGTAATGTACATTTCTATCATTGAATCATTACCGAACTCAATTCCTTTTTGGCGATAAGCTTTTTTAACCGCCTCTTGATACTGCGGATATAATACAAGCACATCTTGCGGATAAACATAAAAAAGCTTTTCCATACCTTCTTTAATAGAAGATTCATCTGTAATATCTATATTTTCAGACGGGCTGATAGTACGCGCGCTGGCAATAACCGGTGCACCTTTTTCTTTATGAAACAGCGAGGAATCGATTTTAAACGGAAACTTGATGCCGTCAAATTTAATAGCGTTCATCACCTCGGCTTGTTTTTGCTGAATAGCATCGGTAATGGTAGTAAGTTTAGCCGAAATTCCTTCTGCAGTTAATGCAACATCACCGGCCGCATCAAAAGTCGGCGAAACCGGCGTCGGCGGAATTAAAAAAGCATTGACGCTAATCGGCAGCAAAGCGGCACAGCCTACGAAAATTATATATAAATATCTTCTTTTCATGGTTTATCTCCTTATTTGCCGGTTACACCATCTAAAAAGCTGGTTTCTTTTTCATCAGTCGGCACATCATCTGCTGTAAAT
>CALETM010000286.1 GCA_937920765.1 uncultured Alphaproteobacteria bacterium
CGGAGATGTGTATAAGAGACAGGGATTGTATTATGCTAAAAATAAATCAGTTATTTAAAGCAGCTTCTGCCGCTTTATTTTCAATGTTCTTTATTCTTAACAATGCACACGCCTCTGAAATTGACTTACACATTCCGTCTTTGAATGTGGCATTTAACATTTTTGGAACAACCATCACCGGTTCAGATATTCTGCTTGCCGGTATGGGTGTTTGCATTTTAGGAATGCTTTTTGGTCTGTATGAATTTATCAGAATCAAAAATCTTCCGGCGCATCAGGCTATGCTTAATGTTGCTGAAACCATTTACACCACCTGCAAAACTTATATGAAGCAGCAGGCCAAACTTTTGTTGGTGCTTGAGTGCTTTATTGCCGTTTGCATTTTTTATTACTTCTTTTATCTTAACGCCGTTCCGTTAATGAAAGTGTTAAATATTTTATTATGGTCGGTTTTAGGTATTATGGGTTCATTCTCGGTTGCGTGGTTCGGCATGCGCATCAACACTTATGCCAATGCCCGCACCTCGTTTGCCTCATTAAAAGGCAAGGCTTTTCCGGTTATGAACCTGCCGCTGCACTCCGGTATGTCAATCGGCGTTTTGCTGATTTGCGTTGAACTTATCATGATGATTTTCATCTTGCTGTTTGTTCCGCGTGACAATGCCGGCGCTTGCTTTATCGGATTCGCCATCGGTGAATCTTTAGGCGCTTCCGCCCTGCGTATTTGCGGCGGTATTTTCACCAAAATCGCCGACATCGGCGCTGACCTGATGAAAATTATTTTCAAAATTGATGAAGACGACGCCCGCAACCCCGGAGTTATTGCCGACTGTACCGGCGACAATGCCGGCGATTCGGTCGGTCCTACCGCCGATGGTTTTGAAACCTATGGCGTAACCGGCGTGGCCTTAATCAGCTTTATCGTTTTGGGAGCCGGCATGATGTATGCCTCTGACGGATCATTAACTCCGATGGCAAACGGCATTGACATTCAGGCTCGCTTAATTACATGGATTTTCACCATGCGCGTATTGATGATTTTGACCTCAATTTTATCATACTCGCTGAACAACGCCATTTCCAAAGCTCTGTTCGGCAAAAAAGACAGCTTTAACTTTGAAACTCCGCTCACCAGCCTTGTATGGCTCACCTCAATTATTTCCATTATGGTAACCTTCGGAGTATCATATGTTATGATTGACCGCGCCGTATTCGGTCCTGATTTGTGGTGGAAACTTTCGGTTATTATCAGCTGCGGAACTTTAGCCGCCGCCTTAATTCCGGAATTTACCAAAATTTTCACCTCTTCAAAGTCTAAACACGTTCAAGAAGTTGTAAACGCAAGCCGCGAGGCCGGCGCTTCCTTAAACATTATCTCCGGTATTGTTTCAGGCAACTTCTCAGGCTTTTGGCAAGGTATTGTTATGGTCGGCCTGATGGTAATCGCCTTTTTAACCGCTCGTACCGGACTTGACCCCTACATGGTTTACCCGACCGTGTTTGCGTTTGGCTTGGTGGCTTTCGGTATGCTCGGCATGGGGCCGGTTACTATCGCCGTTGACTCATACGGACCGGTTACCGATAACGCTCAATCCGTGTTCGAACTTTCCCAAATTGAGCAAATTAAAGGCATCAAAAAAGAAATCAAATCCGATTACGGTTTTGAACCTAACTTTGAAGTCGGCAAACACTTGTTGGAAGAAAACGATTCTGCCGGCAACACCTTTAAGGCAACTGCCAAACCGGTATTAATCGGCACGGCGGTAATCGGCGCAACCACCATGATTTTCTCAATCATCTTGCTGTTGAACCTTTCATTAAACCTTTTAGACCCGAATGTTTTATTTGGTTTAATTTTAGGCGGAGCCATAATTTATTGGTTTTCCGGCGCTTCAATGCAGGCTGTTTCGGCCGGTGCATACAAAGCAGTAAACTACATTAAAAAGCACATTCATCTTGACGGCAAAAGCGCCGCATCAATTGAAGATTCTAAAAATGTGGTTCGCATTTGCACCATTTATGCGCAAAAAGGTATGCTCAACATCTTTATCGTAATCTTCTCATTTACGATTGCGTTTGCATGCTTTAACGCCAACTTGTTTGCAAGTTACTTAATTTCAATCGCCATTTTCGGATTGTTCCAAGCATTATATATGGCTAACGCCGGCGGCGCTTGGGATAACGCCAAAAAGGTTGTTGAAGTAGACTTGCAGGAAAAAGGCACCCCGTTGCACGATGCCGCCGTGGTAGGCGATACCGTCGGCGACCCGTACAAAGACACCTCATCGGTTGCCTTAAACCCGATTATTAAATTTACCACCTTGTTCGGATTGTTGGCGGTTGAAATGGCGGCCAAAGCTCCGGCATGCGTATCATTCGGGCTCGGAATTTTCTTCTTCCTGCTTGGTTTGGTATTTGTATGGCGCTCATTCTACGCCATGCGTATTGAGCCAACCGCAAAAGATTAAGATAATTTCTTAACACAAAAC